>JAEWXO010000052.1 GCA_023458875.1 Bacillota bacterium
ACCGTGGAGTGATAAGATTCCGGAATATTGTAAGAATAAATCCGTAAAATAATTGATAAGCGAATTACATCTGGTGGTGTTTTTCGCTTTTTTTCAACTTTCAACGTATACGGATATATCGCTTACAAAGAATTAGAGCCTAAAGTAATTGTATCTGGTAATAATTAATTTAAAATCACTGCAAGTTTTGGAGTTTGCTCTGTGAGACCTGCACGGGACAGTAAGATGGAAAGCCTGATTGAAGAAGCGGATAAAAAGCTTTACTTTGCAAAAAACAACGGAAGAAATAGGGTTGAATATTAGCGTTGATATCATGGGGGATTGTTTCAATGACATCAATCCATAAAATGAAATAAGCACAGAGAGCACCAGAAAAGTATTGGATAAACATACAATTATTTATTATAATCTAGATGTTTTTAATTAAGTAATATGATATAATATATGAATACATACACTGTTAGTATATAACTTAAGGAAAGAGGTAAACAATGGATATCAAGGCGCTATTTAATATAGGATATGGTTTGTATGTTTTGACAGCAAAGGATGGGGATAAAAATAACGGATGTATTATTAATACAGTTATGCAAGTTACAGATACTACTCTAGCCATTGTTGTTGGTGTAAATAAACAAAATCTTACTCATGATATGATTATGAAAACTAAGGAATTTAATATTTCTGTTTTGACACAGAATACTCCATTTGATGTTTTTAAGCATTTTGGTTATCAATCAGGAAAAGCTACAGATAAATTTACAGATTACGAAGAAAAATTAGTAGGCGAAAGTGGGCTTTTTTATTTGTCTAAATATTCAAATTCTTATCTATATTGCAAGGTTGTGGAAGAGTTTGACTTTGGAACGCATTCATTATTTAAAGCAGAAGTAGTTGATGCTCATTCAATAAACAATGATGAAACTGTAACTTATACATATTATCAAAAATACATAAAACCAAAGCCGACACAAGAAATAAAAAAAGGCTGGCGTTGTAATATTTGTGGTTATATTCATGAAGGTAAGGATCTGCCATCTGATTTTATATGCCCAATTTGTAAACATGGAGCAAAAGATTTTTCAAAAATACAAGACGAAACAGGAGGTTAAAAGACCATGAACATGAAAGGAACAAAAACAGAGAAAAACCTTGCAGCGGCATTTACCGGTGAATCACAGGCAAGGAACAAGTATACCTACTTTGCATCAGTAGCAAAAAAAGAAGGTTTTGAGCAGATTGCAGCTATTTTTGAAGAAACTGCCAACAATGAAAAGGAGCACGCAAAGCTTTGGTTTAAAGCACTTGGCGAGCTTGGAGATACGGCAGCTAATTTGCTTCATGCAGCTGAAGGTGAAAACTATGAGTGGACGGACATGTATGCAGGGTTTGCCAAGGATGCAGAGGAAGAAGGTTTTACCGCACTTGCAGCGCAGTTCAGGATGGTTGCAAAAATAGAGAAGTCTCACGAGGAAAGATATCGTGCACTTCTTAAAAATGTAGAAATGCAGAAGGTATTTGAAAAATCAGAAGAAATCATGTGGGAATGCCGTAACTGTGGACATCTTGTTATGGGAAAGAATGCACCGCAGGTTTGTCCGGTCTGTGCGCATCCACAGAGTTTCTTTGAAGTAAGAAAAGAAAATTATTAATTTTAAGGAGGATTATTTATGTGTAGTAAGCAAAAATTTTTTATTTGTAAACATTGCGGAAATTTAATCGGAATAATTGATAACAAAGGTGTTCCTATGGTTTGTTGTGGTGAAGAAATGACCGAACTCATTCCAAATACAGTTGAGGCTTCGGTTGAAAAACATTTACCTGTTGTCTCAGTTATGGGCAATAAGGTTGTAGTAGAAATCGGCAGTATCCCTCATCCGATGGAGGAAGCACACCATATTGACTTTGTATATGTTGAGACAGAGTGTGGTGGACAACGTAAATGCCTTAAAGTTGGACAAACTCCTAAAGCTGTATTTAGCTTTGAAGATGATAAGCCAATTGCTATTTATGCCTATTGTAACTTACACGGTCTATGGAAGACTGAAATAAAATAATGCTGATTTTAATTATGACTGTTTCTGCAAACTGCATTAACAGTCATAATTTATAAAACAAGGAGGATTATTATGTTAAATAAGGATGTAGCTAAATTATTAAACGAACAAATCAATAAGGAGTTTTACTCTGCATATCTTTACATGTACATGGCTGATTATTTTGCAGAACAAAGCTTGAGCGGCTATGAAAATTGGTTTGATGTACAGACTAAGGAGGAAAGAGATCACGCACTTTTATTCAGACAATATTTGCTAAATAATGGAGAAAGTGTTAAGCTGTTACCTATTGATGCACCAACACAAAAATATAATAATTTCCGTGAACCCTTGGTGGCAGCCTTTGAACATGAACAGTATGTAACTGCTTCAATCAATGAAATTTATGATGAAGCCTATAAGTGCAAGGACTTCCGTACCATGCAGTTTCTGGATTGGTTTATTAAGGAACAGGGTGAGGAAGAAAAGAATGCGGATGATAATATTAAGAAGTTTGACTTATTTGCTTCCGATGCCAAAGGCTTATATATGCTAGATAATGAGTTGAAAACACGTGTTTATACCGTACCTTCTTTGGTAATCTAATCTTACTGTGCCCTAGTCAAGCAAAATTGTAACAGTACAGTCCAAAGTAATTAAGCAGAGCAGCGTTTTTGAAAAGGAGTTTTTCCTTTGTTGAATGAATGCGGGCGGATATGGTTATACCAAATAAAAGCAAAGTCAGAAACTGCCGAATAAAGCTGTTCTTCAGAGCGGTAATAATGATGATAAATCAGCTCATTTTTAAGCGTGTTAAAATATCGTTCCATCGGTGCATTATCATAAGGGCAGCCGGCACGGCTCATGCTCTGAGTAACACCGCTTGCTTTACAAAATTCTGTAAACTCTTTTGAAGTGAATTGCGAGCCTTGGTCGCTGTGCAGGATAATCCCCTTAACAGCCAGCCTAGGCTGGCTGTTAAGGGCTGTGCCAAGGGTTTCAGCTGCAAGCTGTGATGTAATATTTTTGCCTGTAACACTGGCTACGACAGACCTGTCAAACAGGTCAATTATCGTGCAGTTATACCGCATGGAGCCATCTGTCAGTGGCAGATATGTAAAGTCGGTACACCAGATTTTATTCGGCTTTTCTACAGTAAATTTCTGCTGTAAAAGATTCGGGAAAACTTCATTAACATCACCCTTTTTATAGCCAGGCTTTTTTCTCCTGACAATTGAAAACAGCCCTAAATCATTGTTCATATACTTGTGAGCAGTCAAATTGCTAATAAAAATATTCTTTCTCTCAAGTAAATTTTTCAGCATACGATAACCAGGAATGCCGTTATGCTTATGATAAATTTCAGTGATTGCCGCATAAACCTTATCTTTTCTTTCCTGATAGACCTGCTTTCTGTGTTTCAGATAGTTGTAATAACCGTTGGGATAAATATTACATCTCCTAAACAGCCATCTGAGCCCAAAATCCTCTTTATTTGCCTCAATAAACCGATATACCGCTAATCGATTTCCTTCGCGAAGAATGCCGCCGCTTTTTTTAGGAAAAGGTTCTCTTTTTGTGCTTCTTCAAGCTGCTTTCGCAGCCGCAGATTCTCCGCCATTAAATCGTATTCCGCCTTGGTTTCAGTATTTGTTTGGCATTCTTCACGGTATTTTTTTACCCAGTTTGATATTCCTGATTTTGATATGTTGAACTCATCAGAAAGGCTTTGAATACTGCGTCCATTTTCAAGGTGCAGCTTCACTATTTTCTTTCTAAATTCCTCATTGTAATTTCCCATTGCTTTTTCCTCTTTCCTTGTGATTTTTATTATATCACTTTGGACAGGGATGTTACAACTTTATTATAGCAGGACACTTTTGCCGCCGAACATTCACTTTATTCATGCGAATATTCACTATATTCACTTGACAAAAGTGAATATTCAGCCTATAATAGGTGTATACTACTTATACGGGAGGTGCGTTATGATTTACGAGAGTGAAAATGTAGAATACAAAGCCAAATATGTTGACGAGCTTTATAAAGAGGTAATGGCTTTTGCAAACACTAACGGCGGAATGATTTATGTCGGAGTTGACGACAACGGAAACAGAACGGGCGTTGCTGACGTTGACGAAACTTATAACAAAATCACAAACAGCATAAGAGATGCGATTGCTCCCGATGTTACTATGTTTGTGAAATACGGACTTGTAGGAAATGTTATTGAAATTGAAATATCCGAGGGAACGGCAAAGCCCTATTACATCAAATCAAAGGGCTTGAAGCCATCGGGAGTTTATATTAGGCAAGGCGCATCCTCCGTTCCTGCGTCGCCCGAACAGATACGACAGATGATTAAGCAGTCGGAAGGTGATATTTATGAGGCTATGCGTTCGCTTGAACAATCGCTAACCTTTGAGGCAGCGTCAAAGGTTTTTGCGGCACACAAAATATCGTTTTCCGATGATAAATTTATTTCACTGGGGATATGTCGGTTGAACGACCATCTTTATACCAATCTCGGAAAAATCGTTTCCGACCAGTGCGAGCATACAATAAAGACAGCAATTTTTTCCGATGATGCCAACACGGTTTTCAAGGCACACCGTGAGTTTACGGGTTCGGTTTTTTTGCAGCTTGATGAAGCTTTTTCGTACCTTATGCTTTGCAATAATAACAAGTCGGAATTTTCGGGCGTAACACGAATTGATAAATGGGATTACCCCGAGGAAGCAATTCGTGAGGCACTTCTTAATGCAATAGTTCATCGTGATTACAGCTTCAGCGGAAGCATAATCATCAACGTAAACGACAACGCCATGGAGTTCATTTCGCTTGGTGGACTGTTACAGGGCTTGTCAACGGACGACATCAGGAATGGCATATCACAGCCGAGAAACAGAAATCTTGCAGAGATATTCCATCGTCTGAATTACATTGAGTCCTATGGCACTGGCATACGCAGAATATTTGCGCTGTACTCCGAATGTGAAAGAAAACCGCAGATTGATGTAACTGCTAACAGCTTCCGTATAATTCTGCCCAATATGAACAAGGTAGCCGTTACTTCCGTTTCACCGAAAGAAAATATCACTCCACAGATGAAAACCGTGCTTGATTACCTGACGAAAAACAATGAAATGACCGAGGAAGATGTAAAAAATCTGCTTGACATAAAAAAGACAAGAGCATACACACTCATTAAGCAGATGGAGAACGAGGGCTTGATTATCATAAAAGGAAGAGGCGCAAGCAAAAAAATATTTATTCGGGAATAGGCATTTGGCAGTAAAGTCTGTATGTTGACTTTAAAGGGGTGGTGATTTGCTACCTCTTTTTATTGCAAAAGTAAAAGCGGATGTTATGATAAAACTTGCGAAAGCGTTCGGCTATGAGGTTGAGGATTTGGTGGAATAGGGTTAGCTTAAAAGAGGGCGTGTTTCACGACCCGGTTGACAAACACAGCTTGAAGTCTTTTATTGATGAAAGATTGCTTGAAAATATCAAGCTATACAAACGACTCTCGTTGATGACAATCATTTTTTGACTGAGCTGATGTCGTGAAACACGACATCAGCTCATCCTACTCATCAATAGCCTGTTTATATATCGCCTACCGTTTTGGTATCCGAGCATTTCACTTTAAACGATGATGATTTTCAGCTCCGTTTTATTCCAAAATCAAAGGCGGATGATGTGATAAAGCCTGCAAGAATTTTCAGTTGTAATACGTGAGAAAGGTTGAATAAGCTCTCCCTTTTCGACAAGGGCGCACTTATATATCACCTGCGGTAGTATGTGCGGTCTGCCGACGGCTCTTTGAAAAAAATACTCAAGTCCTGCGGGACGGGTTCAGAAACCAGCAAGCATAGCATTTGTCTAGACACTCAGCGTTTTCTTACGAAAACTCACTCGCTGACAAATACAAATACCGCAAGCTTTTCGTTGCCGAAATCCTTGCGGTATTTTGTTTTCTTGGGCTAAGCCCAAACCCATTATTCAGAATATTTCATATTGATGAAGTGTCACTTGGGCGATATATTTTGTTAAAAACAGAATTGGATTTCAATTTCGGAACGAATCATTTTCCTTGACTGCTTTGTATAGTTCAAGGCAACTGCTCATCGCAAAAAGAATAGCATTATTAATGGCAAAGCTATCACAGTCTTAACTCAAAAACGCACATTGATCATTAAAATGGTGCATTTCTTGCGTTTTTGCTTTCGTAAGGTGGGACATTGTGGACAGAAAGAACAATACTTCAACAGAACGCACATATCAAAAGTCGGAGTAGAAGCCTATCGTGTTATTTTCGAAAGTGCCTACCACCATTCCTCGATCTAAAAAGGCATTTCTTTCCTCACAACAGGTTTCGGGTAGTAGTGCACACGCATGACAGGCAGCCAAATTCAAAGAATCTCGTCCTTGACCGTGACTCATTATACACACGGGATCATTGGAACAGGTTTTTGCCGAACGAATAGCCTTTTTGAAAATTCTCGGGAAAGCATCTGGATATCCTTGTCTAACTAGACCCCCCAGCGTTCCTTCGGAATCACCGCTTGCTGTGTATATCAGAATTCCTGCCATTTTCTTTCCGTCAGACTCCTCGGAGCAGTAAATTCTCTCACTGAGAGAAGCAATACTGTATCCGCATTCAAAGCTTAATTGTGTTATCAGCAAATGTGATATTGTGTGTAGCAGAATGAATTTGGGGGTTATTGTCCTCGGGTGGTTTTGCCCGATAAACGATCTGTTGTAATTGTGATTCAGGCAATTCGTCCTTTCAAGAACGGAGGGATTTTTTGAAATCCAATCATCAATGGCGTTCTGCTCAAATTCGATAAAAATGCCTTTGATATAGTACAATAAAACTTGACACTCAACACTCAAAAAAATATAATAAAACAAAAGGAGTGTCGAGAAATGGCAGAAGCAAAAAGCTATGACAAGGCATACAAGGAACAGGCTGTAAAGCTTGCAAAGGAAATTGGCAGCAAGAAAGCCAGCAATGAGCTTGGAGTGCCGTATGGAACGCTGTACGGTTGGATAAAGGCGGCAAACAACGGAGAATTGGATGTCGGTGAACGAACACCGGAAAATGCAATGAGCCTAGCAGAAGAAGTACGTCATCTTCGCAATGAAAATAAGAAGCTTGAAAAAGAAGTCAAGCGGCTGAATGAACTGAACGAATTTTTGGAGGAAGCAAGCGCTTTTTTCGCAGCCGGCCGTCGGAGGTCTGCAAAAACGAAAGAATGAAATTTATTGCCCTGAAAACCAATAATGGGAAAATTACGGGAAAAATTGCTTTCTATTGCAGAGCACTTGATGTTACACGACAGGGGTTTTATAGTTATCTGGAAAATCGGGATAAACCTTGGAAGTACGAAGCTCTGGCGGCTGTTATGATAAAAATTGCCACTGAAGATGAATACAACGATACATACGGAAAAGTTCGTATGCATGAGGCTCTTTTGTTAAAAAATCCGGAAGGTGTTAAAATACCCAGTGAAAGCACTATTTATCGTGTGATGAAAGAGAAAGAACTTATACATAAACCTAAAAGAAAGCTCAATGGCATTACCGTGGCAGATAAAGAAGCAAGGAAATCTGATGACTTGCTAAAGCGTGAGTTCAAGGCAGATAAGCCTTGTGAGAAGTGCGTTACAGACATCACTGAGCTGAAAGCAAAGGACGGAAAAATGTATACGTCAGCAATTTTTGACTGTTTTGATGCCAGCGTTTTAGGACTTGCAATGACCGATAATATGAAAGCAGAACTGTGCGTTCAAACGGTGGAAAACGCCGTAAAAACGCACTCTAGCATAAAAGGGGCAATACTTCATTCAGACAGAGGAAGTCAATATACAAGCGAAAAATACAGGCTGGCAATTGCTGAATCAGGGCTTATACAGAGCATGAACAGCGCCGGCGGCAGATGTCACGATAATGCCCGCTGTGAAAGCTTCTGGGCAAGGATGAAGGAAGAACTGTTTTACAGCAGAAATAGGAAATCGGAAAACTACACCATAGAAGAACTGAAAACGATGGTATGGCGATATTTTATGAGCTACTGGAATAACCGCAGAATTTGCTCCGCAAACGGCGGATTGCCTCCTGCGGTTAAACGCAGACGGTATTATGAAATGCAAAAATCGGCAGCGTAATTTTATAATGTCCCCCGTGTCAAGACACAAAATAAAAAATCATAATGACACTTTGGGAACGCTATTGAAAATTATCATACGGAACGGAGCGTAGCGAAGTGAAGTATGATAATTTTCGCGCCGCCGCCGAGAGTGATTATGCGGCTGCAGTTATTGCCTTGTACATTTGCGCAGGATATTTGTAATCAAGGCTCTGATGAGGACGCTCATTGTTGTATTCATCGATGTAGGACTTGATTCCCTGTCTGAGTTCTCTCGGAGTGCTGTACTCATTTACATAGATATTATCACATTTAAGACTTCTGAACCAGCGCTCAATAATGACGTTATCAACCCAGCGAGCCTTTCCATCCATGCTTTGACGTATTTCATTTTCTTTTAAAAAACCAATATAATTGTCGCTTGTAAACTGACTGCCCTGATCAGAGTTGATAATTTTAGGTTTACCATGAACCTCAATTGCCTGCCTGACAGCCTTGAGAACCGGAGCTGTATCAAGCGAATCGGACAGCTCCCAGCCGACAATGAACCTGCTGTACCAATCGATTACAGCCGTCAGATACATATGCGATTTGCCCATTTTTATGTAGGTTATGTCGATTGCCCAGACCTGGTTTGGAGCAGTGATGCTCATATTTTTCAGCAGATACGGAAATTTCTTGTGTTCTATGCTGTTTTTTGATAGATTTGGCTTCGGAAAAACGCAGTATATGCCCATTTCGTCCATATATCTCTTCACAAGCTTACGTCCGACTTGTACTTTATCTTCCTCCCGAAGCTTGATAACTAACCGTCTGACACCGAGATAACACATCTTTGTGTGCCAAAAATCAAGCCTGGATTTTACGTATTCTTCCTGTTCTAATGCCTTAGCAGACGGATTTGCAGGCTCATAATATACGCTTGTACGATTTATTTCAAGAAGTTCACACTGCCTCTTTATGCTGATTTCACAGTTTTTTATAACCAGACTTTGTCTCCCAGTCGGGTCCGAGCACTTGTGCAGATTTTTTTTTGAGCCAGTCATTTTCAATGACCAGCTGGCCTAATTTTGCCATCAATTTCTCTTCTCTTTCCTTTGTCTCGCTGATTATTTTCTGTGCTTCTTTTTCGTCCTTGTTCTGTGAAAATGCTCGTGATGCATTTTCTATAAACTCTTTCTTCCAGTTCTGCAATTGGTTCCTGCTTATGCTTTCCCGTGCTGCTATTGCACCTATTTGTTCATCCCCCTGTATGATTTCTAATACAATTTTCGTTTTGTACTCCGCACTGAACTGCCTCTTTTTCATAGCTTTTAACACCTTTCTTTTTTCAATTTTATTATACCAGGTGTCACTTCCTTTTTCAATTCCGAGTCTTGTTTTATGGGGACATTATATTGTCAAGTGTACCCTTTGAGGTTACAAAAGCTACAACACCGCCTGCACGGACTTTATCAAGAGATTTTGCAAAGAAATAGTCATGAATGTTCAGATTCAGCTTGTCATAACGCCTATCCGGTAGCTTATATGCTCCGAAAGGAACATTTCCGACTGCGACATCAAAAAAGTTATCTGGGAATGGCTTGCTTTCAAAGCCTGAAACTGTTATATCTGCTTTCGGATACAGCTGTTTTGCAATACGTCCTGTAATGCCATCAAGCTCAACGCCATACAGTTTTGAGTTGCTCATATTTTCGGGTAGCATACCGAAGAAATTGCCTATACCCATTGACGGCTCAAGAATGTTACCAGACTTAAAGCCAAGGTTTTCAAGTCCGTCATAAATCGACTTAATAACGGTAGGTGAGGTGTAGTGTGCATTCAGCGTACTTGCCCGTGCACTTTCATATTCATCAGGTGAAAGTAAGGAATAAAGCTCTGTGAATTCCTGTGACCATGCCGAATTTTTTTCGTCAAAAGCCTGTGCAAGACCGCCCCATCCGACATAACGAGAGAGAATCTCCTGTTCATCAGGAGTGGCATTACGGTTTTCAAGCTCCAATTCATTCAAAAGCTTTATAGCTTCGATATTATTGTGAAATTTAGTTTTTGCTCCGCCTGTCCCTAAATCACTATCAGTAATGTGGAAATTATGTGCTTCGCTGGACTTTTCAGGAGCTTTTATTTCATGAGGTTTTTCGTTTTCCAAGCTGAAATTGCCAAGATAAATGCCCTCATGCGCAAGCTTATACCTGTCAACGTTTTGTGTCACTTGATACTTTATTCCTGCTGAAAGCTCTTCATCATAGGCAACACCAACATCGTCAGGATAAATACCTTTCATTGAAACGACGGTATATTCTCTATCCTTATAGCTGAATTTGTCACCAAGCCTAATATCACTGCCGTTAATCTCATGTGATAAGGTTTTTTCAGCATTATCCTCAACAATAGCAAAGCCATTTTCATACAGCTCATCTTCGGTTATACTACGAAATACAGGGAGAATACTGCCTATATCCTGCAATTCAATATTAGCACCATTAATTTCAGTAATCTTGAAAATACCGTCATCAAGCTCAATTTTATCGCCGACTTTTAGCTTGTATTCCTGTTCATCATCAAGAAAATATGGGTCATCATCAAAAACAGGCTCTTCAATAATAATTTCTCCGGTCGGAATAACTGTTGCGGTAACCGCAAGCATTGTTTTGAATTCGTCGGGAGTGAGAATATCGGCAGCATCAATGCTGTTTGTTTTATTGCCCCATTTATCCGGGATAACAAATTTGTTCCATTCCTTGCCGTTAGTATCTAGAATGATTTTGTCCTCACTGTTTTCATTCGGTACAAGACCCTTTAGAGCAAAACGCTCATACAAATCAATAGTGGTGCTGACTTCAATTTCTGATATATGCCCCTTGTTTCCGACTTTAAGCACATAAGCATTATCAGTGTCATACATTGCTTCGGAAAGCTCTGCATTTTTATCATTCAGCCCGTATTCCGTAAGAATTTTTTCAGCAGCTTGGATTTTATATCTGTCAAGCTCATTTTCAGGATTAGCATAAGAAAGAACATATTTTGCATGAAGAATTCTGTCATTAATATCGTCAGGAGTAATATATTCCTTACTGTTAATAAGCTCAGCAATACGCTTTGCAACATCATTCCATGAAAAATTGACAGGCTGTTCACCGTTCTCTGTATGAATACGGATTGAAATGCCCTTACCATTATAGTCACAAAAGCCAACATCACCCTGTCCACTGTGACCTCCGATTCCATATTCATTTTTAAGCATTTTCGCAAAATTTTGGGTCGATGGATTATTCTCCTGATAAAACTGAGCAATACGAAACTTTCCGTCAACAAAGCCACTGCCACGCATAAGTTCGTCATTGATTGCACTTTCAACATTGGTATTACCAATGAAAAGCTGTGATTTTGCTTTAATCGGAGCTTCAATGATATTATCTGTATCACCGAAAAGCGAAAGCTGTCCGTAACCGTTAGGAAAGCCTATTTCTTCATCTTCTGGTTCAATATCCACAAAATCAATATCAGACAATAAAAAAGCAGTATCATCGGTTACAACACCGTTTGATACTGCTTTATCTGTATTTAATTGAATATCAGCTCGTTCTGAATTATTTCCTCCGCTGACTGCTTCAGATTGTTCATTAGCCCGACCCACTTCATTTGGTCTTGAGCTTTCAGTTCCTCTGTCACTCCTGCCTCTGCCATCATTTTCGGAAGAATTAAATCCAGCCTGCTGTTTGCTGTCCTGTCGATTTCCGCCAGATGTTCGTCCAATGTCCCTTTCAGAAGCATTGCCTGATACATTGGCTTGCGGTTCTCCTTGAGATATTTCTTTCTCATTCTGCCGTATTTGCCCAGAGGTTGGCTCTCCTCCAAGGTCAGGTTCGGAAGATAGGTCAGTGTTTTCTCGTCCAGAAGATATTCTATCCCGTTCTCCGTGATTGTCTGTGGTAATTTCTGTTCGCTCATGATTTCTACTCCTCTCAAAATCCTTTATTGTCCGTTCAATGGTACGAAGTACCTGTTCTGATAAATCACTGACTGCTGTTCCTAAAACCGTAACCGCATCAATACTGTTGAAATTGTGAAGCTCTGAAAAATCCTCAGCTGAAAAATAGTCGCAAGCATCAAATCCGCATCTTGAAAGCAAGCTGTATGCCACGCTATTTTCAAGCAGTTTTTCAAAATACACCCCAACATTAAAGTCATCTAGTTCCTCAAGGAAAGTGCGGTTTTTCGCTGAAATGATGTCATGAAGATAATCTTTACCCTGTTGTTTTACAATTTTCTGTGCTGTTTCAAGCAATGCAATATCCGCATTATTTGACTTACAGCCATATCGGTCTTTTAGTGCTGATACTACAAGGCTCTCATTTTCCTCGTTAATCTTCCAGAAAAAAGGTTCTTTTGAACGTTCGTCCCTTGCACCAGTATCGGCAAAATCAAAAACATACCGAAGCTTTGATTTGTCTTTGCTGTCGTCAATCAGCGCAATGCCTTTACTTCCTCGATTTACAAAACGGTTTGTGATTTCAAGCCTGCCCCATGTGTCATACTCGGCACAGGCAACAGCATCCGGTCGCTGTGCGTGAATCATAACCTGATCCTTGAAGCTGTACTTATACAGCCTTGCGGATGTTTCAAGAAATGACTGCCAATGCTCGCTGTCTTTCCAAAGCTGTTCCGTTGACCGCTGTGACAGCTCTTTGTACTCGATTAGTTTTGTACTCATTATGCTCCTCCTTTAATATAATAACACTTTAAAGTGATAAATCAAGATGTATTTGCAAAGTTTTTAAAATTCGTGAATATGTACAAAAACAGCCTTTGAAAATTTATATCAAAGGCTGTTTTTTGTGAGTTTTAAATAATATCATACATCTATTATAGTTGATAAATAGTATGTTTATCTTATTTCACGCTGAATGTCTAGTATTTCTGCTTCATTATTATCCTCGATAAACGTAATTACAGTATCAATTACGCTATCTGCTAGCTTTACATTTTGAGCAATATAAGCAATACCTATAATAATGGTTTGATGTATGTCTTGTGCATCTACCTCAGATATTGATACATTAAATTTGTTTTGCACCTTTGCAATAATACTTTTTACCACCATACGCTTTTCTTTTAAAGAATGCACCCATGGTGCATATAGCTTTACAACAGCAACTTTAATAATCACTTATTTTCTCCTAATTTTATTTTATAGATAAACGTCTGAAAATCTTAACTCTATGATGTTCTGATAAACATTTTTTCAGTAATCAAGATTAGTATAATTTTATCGCCACAGTATATACTACAGATGAGGTGATTTTTATGTCAAAAGATAGTCAGCTTGATCCCAAAGATGTACGCAAAATGAAGTCCGGCGGCGGTCCTACTATGGCGGAAAGTGCATTGGATGGGGAAAGCAGAAACAATAAAAAGCAGTCTGTAAACAGGCATAAGCCAGGTGATGATAAAACGAAGTCATAAGGAAGGCTGGATATGGATAATAATAAAAACAGGATGAAAGACCGTCCTAAAAGCAATCCGGAGCTCAGAAAAATGAAGCCAAAAGAAAATTCTGATGTCGGTATTATAAACGGTAAAAAAACCGGCTTGCATCAAAGCGAACATGAGAAAAACATGGGGGATGAAATATGAATCAGATGCTCTGTAATGTCTCAGGTATTCAGAACAAAGAGCAAAAGACCCAGATTAAAAATTCACTGAATAAAATTGATGGTGTCCGCGAGGTCGGTGTTAATTTAGCTACAGGTACAATTGATATTAAATATAATGAACCTGCAACAGAAATTAACCTTAAAAACTGCATTGAGAATAGTGGTTTTAAAATTGTTTATGAATAAAATTATTAAGCCTAAGGGTAGTCCTTAGGCTTGTTATCTGTATTAACGGTATTTACAACTTTTACAGAATATATTCATCTACTCTTTCCTTGATAATTTCAATAAGATTACTGTTCATATACTCAAATTCATCGGGGATATATAAGCATACAACTCTTTTGCCATAAAGTTCATCTTTATATTTTTCCTGTATTCTTCTTGTATGTTTTTTCTCCATAGTGAAAATAATGTCAGCCCAGCCTATCATTCCAGCAGAAACTTTTAAACGGGCATTATTCTCTGTCCCAGCGGATTTTACTGTATGTCCATTATAATTATTCAATACCTTTTCCGCCGTTAAACTGCGTCGTTTATTTTGGCTACATAAAAACAATATTTTAATATTATCTCTCCTTAAAAGTTGTACTTTCAACGTTTTTTAAACTCATGAATATACTAAACAAACTGCGAAGCTCAGAAACCTTGTGATAGTAAACGTTAATTTAATCTAATTGGATGGTTATTGTTTCTTTATACTTATTTTGCATTATCAATTTATCGGTGTTTTCACTTAAGATTTTGGGTGTGTGATTAGCAATTTTATCAACAAAATTGTTAGATATGAATTGAACGCCAAGTGATTTTATTTCATCAGCAGAAGCATAATAATATTTGTCGCAATCTTTTAACATAAGTTTTCTGAAAAGCTGTTCTTGCTGTTCTAATAACTGAACCTCAACAATATCCGCCAAAAGCAATTCATAATGGCTAAATATACATCCGTACTCAACGTTAGTCATATGCCTTCCACAATACTTATAGGATAACGTCCCAAATTCACTTCTATCCAAAATGTCGGTGGTAAAAATTTCTTCAATAAATTCCCTTGAAAGATTTGATACATTCTCACGTTCCTGAGTTTTATTGAATCTTCTAATAAATTTTCTTAAGTCTTTGTTTTTAACCAGCAAACGATAGTCTCGTTTTGTTACTTTATCGACTGGAATTCGGTCATCATTCTCCACTGGAATATTGTCTCTCAAATAGTATGACTCTTCTTTGGTGAATTTGTACGCGCCACCTACAGGCTGATATTTTTTTGTTCTGAAATTACGTACTAAAAAGTATTTTCCATCGATCTTTATTCTAAATAAATATGCAAATGAAATCCTAATTAGGGTATCCTTTTGCAATATTCCTGCTCTTTTCAGTTTTCGTTGAGACGATTTCCAATTCTCATTATCAGATAAATCAATAATGCTCGGAATAAGGTATGGAATCGCTATGCCGGAAACCAAACTGCCAAGCATAGATCCAACTGTTATCGCATGTAATTCACAGACAATTGCACATATAGCAGATCCAGCAGATACTATAACTAAAATAAGCATCTTAATAATTTTCATATTTTCTTTGCTCTCCTCAACTCATACCAATCGGGACTTCCACATAACTGATAACCACACATACTCCATCTTTTAATAGATTGTACTCAATAAAAAATGGTTCTACGAATTTCGTTTTTTCAGTTATTCTTTTCTCGTATTATGTATTTCTCATCGTATATCATTTCTCCGCTCGGCTTCTTCACCAACATTTCGAACCTTCTATAGAATCTTGTCATAAGAAGATGCTGATGTAAATGCCTTTTTACAGTTAACTGTAAAATCAGGTGGTATCATCACCTGCCTATCGGAACATCAATCCTTGTCTTTGCAACACATACTCCATTCTTTATGATATAACATTCGATGTAATGGTTACCGAAAAAATTACTATGCTCAACTATACTGGTTCCTTTCTCAATAATTTGTCCTCTGAGTTGATTTCTCCTCTCGGCTTCTGGTCCAACATTCTTGACTTTCCAAAGGATTTTATCTGGCTGCGGACAATTGGTGTCTACCATCACACATTTAATCTCGAAATTGTGAGGCAAGAAGTGTTTTAGCAATGCAAGAAACTCTGATAACGACTTCGGTCTCCAACCGTTACCGCTGACATCACAAGAAACTCTGCAGTAATACGAAAGATTGACAGGATACAAATCCTCAATGAACTGTTCTGTATCGGCGAAGGAACGTACAGACTTAAACACTGGCTTAAGTGAATAACTGGAGGACTCGACCACCTGCTCATTCCAGAAGTCATGATTAAAGAAACCATACCATGCTTGAAGCGCATCATCCTTGGTACAAGAATCCTTGAATAAAGCATCCAAATCTTCCAGTTTGCTTTTGAGGCGGTTTTTCCAGTTAGTCATCTTTTTTTCGTCGTTCTTTCTGGGCGTTAGGTCTCTACCATTATCTACTGGAGCAGCAACAGATGTGTCGGATTCAAGTCGGCTAACGACTTCTTTCATTGTGTAGTAAAACAACTCATCAATGCGATCATAGGTATCTTGCAATTTTTCATCACATAAAACAGTTTGAAGCAATCCACTCGGCATATTCTTCCAACTACCTCTAGACTTGCAGAACATTTTGGAGATACGAACTACTTTCCTAAGTTTCCCGTTGGAAGTATCGTTCTGAGTTTTAAACCATTCAGATAGACCTTTAAGTTCACGCTGAGTCCAATCAGATCCAGCGTGCTCATATATCCAACAGTCATTAAAAGAATCAAAATACCGCCTATAAACCGCAAAATCAATATGATAACCGTCCGCATATTTGATTCGAACACTGCTTGTCTTGACCTCTGGTTCTGCATTAAACTGTTTGGTTTTTCGCCGAAGAGCATCTGCGACCATATTTCTGGTAGCTTGAGCTCCTTTATTACCAAGAGCGTCTTTGTCAAAAACAACAGCAACATCAATGTCATAGTCACTATCTTCATTTTGAACGACGGTGGACATTGCCACGCTTCCCTGAACGCAATCTTCTACTATTGAATACGAGGTCTTGTTTTCCTCATTATACTCGCTTAGACCATCCTTAAGTCGTTGAATGTTCAGGTTCTTCTTGCTGTATAGTTCATCTTGATCCGTTTTAGGTAGAACAACGTAAGAAGTGTAAAACGTATTGAATTTTGATGATAAGTCATACATGCCCATAAACTATTCTCCATCCTTTTTAGATATGAATTTCCCATTATTGCTAATACACGTATCTTTATTTATTAAAACAAGTAAAGCCATAAAAGCGATTTGCTTCTATGGCTCACTTTTACTAATTATAACATATTATTCTGGCTTTTTCAACCTAAAATTCACAATTTCGCTATCTTTTCATAGCATCCGCAATCCACCGCTTCGAACTGTCATAAACATGTCCATATCGGTCAATAGTTAACTTTTCGCCATTTTGAATAGCCATGAAAATTGATTTACGGTCAACATCATCAACTCCCATATAATTGGAGTTATCGTATATCTGTTTTGTCGTATCTTTTATCAAAATACCCCTCCCTTAAAAGAAATTGCCCCTCGCCGAAGCAAGGGGCATGAACATCATACTTCTGCAAAATTCTCTGAGAAATTGAACTTGGCATATTCCTTGTCAGTAATTCCGTCAAGCTTGCAGATAACCCTTTCAGCGATTGTTTTCATATCAGCATCATGAATATCGGGCAGCATTTCAAAAATGTTGCTGACAGTTTCCTTTCTTGTTTTTCCAAGTGCAATGCATATAAAATTGATTTCTTCAACTGTAAAACTCATATTTCCATTCCTTTCTCTTTTGGCTTGTCCTTTGACTGCTCCTTTTGAACCTGCTTTGCCGCCTTAATCTGCCCTAAAATAGATGGCTTACGGTCAGCTTTAGGCTTTTCAGGAGGACTTTTCTGCTCATTTTTTACCGCTTTGCATAAATCAAAAAGATTAATCGGCTCACCATTTTTCGCCTTTTCCTCAAGCTCTGAAACAGACGGCGTATTGTTGATAATACCATCAAAGCTGTTATCATTTTGTTCAACAGCGTCCTCAACAGCTTTTAAATGATTTTTCTGAATTTCCCCAAAGTTTTGAAGCTCCTTAAATCCGAAATTGTCAACGTAATGTGCAGAAGCCTCTCCGTTATGCTGAATTACAACAATGTCGCTGACACTGAGAGAATGCCCAACAAAGTCCTTTGGATGATTGAGGTTGAATTCATCATAAATATCATCAAGAAGCTTATCCTTATCAAGTGCCTGATTATCTTCAATTTTTCGTGTATAAACAAGGATATAATCCTCACGGTGAGGAACTTCTCCGTTTCGTTCAAGATGTTCAAGCGGAACGAAGCGAATATCACTAGTGTACAGGCATATTCACTCTTGAATTAAATCTGCATATATGTTATAATTGTCATAGATACGATTTTATTGAAATGAGGGTGTACTATGGCAAGACCAAAAAAACGCACAGTCGGTTTATCA
>JAEWXO010000053.1 GCA_023458875.1 Bacillota bacterium
ATTATACCCTTTACAGTGGGAAATGTCAATTAAAATGTGCAGATAGACAGGGCGATTTAATAAGTTGACAATTAGTTAAGGAAATAAATCACATACAAAAATAATGAAAAACATCTTAATAAAATTATAAATTTATGGCTTTGCTCATAAATTTAATACTAGTCACGACATTTGTGCTTTTTAGGTATGCAATTGTTATTGATTCTATAATAGTTTATGTTAACTATTCTGTCAAAACGCGTAGTGCTGTAAAAGAATAAAAAACAAAAAGAGCTATCTGATTCCAAGAGAATCAGATAGCTCTTTATTCTGCAATAATACAAAAAATGTTGCCAAATCGTTGCCAGTCAGCACATAATAAGCCGAAAAACAACGCATTTAAGCCGTTTCAAAAGATTAGGATATCATTCCCACTTGCTCTTGACAACCATTATTCTATGTATTTTGTACAGTGGCTTGTGGGCAAAAAGGGGTATTTTATATCTATATTCTTTCCTCTATTTTTCTTTCTCAAAATTTCTGGTATCGCAAAAGTATCATGATTTCCTTAAAAGTCA
Source organism: Bacillota bacterium (assembly GCA_023458875.1). Lineage (GTDB taxonomy): Bacteria > Bacillota > Clostridia > Oscillospirales > Ruminococcaceae > HUN007. The sequence continues at coordinate 558 of JAEWXO010000053.1, forward strand.
ACCTGCTTTTGAGTGAGTTGTTCAAAGTGGCTTTGCAGTACTTTTTGTCAATGTGAACAAAATGGATACAATTCCAAATTGGTTTTCATCAGTGGCTTGTATGTGACCAATGGATACGTTTTGGTATCAAGTATCAAGAAAATGTTGTGATACTATAAGCGGCAGTATTAACCATTCACCAGGTGATTTCTCAGTTGTTATCGAGCTTTTCGTAATCGTCAAGTCGAAGCTCGCGGCGGAGTTCGTCTTTCGACGGCATATAAGGAAGATATTTAGCTGCAAAAATCTGCTTGTTATCCTCAGGTAAGGTGTACTCGACAAGGGTATCGCTTTTATCTGCACAAAGAACAATTCCGACAGGCGGATTATCTCCATCATTCATAAGCTCACGGGTATAGTAATTCACATACATCTGCATTTGTCCTAAGTCCTGATGAGTGAGCTTTCCGATTTTTAAATCAATCAAGACAAAGCATTTCAGAATGTAGTTGTAGAAAACCAAATCAATGTAAAAGTGTTCTCCATCAACGCAGAAATGTTTTTGCCTTGACACAAATGAAAATCCTCTGCCAAGTTCAAGAAGAAATTTTTGCAGGTGTTCAATCAATGCATCCTCAAGATTGCTTTCATAAAAATGTTCGTTTGCAGGCAAATCAAGAAATTCAAGCACATATGGGTCACGAATAATCTTTTCATATTCGGGCTTTGGTTCTGTTGTTTGAATTTCAGCGGATACAGCATTTTTATCATTGCTTGACAAAAGCCTTTCATAAAACATCGTATTTATCTGGCGTTCAAGCTGACGAACACTCCAACCGGATTTTGCACATTCGCTTGTGTACCAGTTGCGACGTTCTTCATTTTCAATGCGCAAAAGGCGACGATAATGTGACCAACTCAATTCGGGTCTCAGTGAGTCCCGAATTGAATACAATTGATAGAACTGACGCATTTTGCGAAGATTACGTTCGTCAAACCCTTTTCCAAATTCAGAGGTAAGCTTTTCGGACAAGTATTTCAGCAAGCCTTTTCCGTATTCAGCACGGTCATTTTCCCCACAAGCAATATAAATCCGCTGACCTATTTCCCAGTATGCCTTAACCATTGCAGTGTTTACAGCTGAGTATATACGCCGCTGCGCATCAATTACGGAGCAGCGTATGATTTTGTATGTTTCTTCTGCTTGTTCGGCAGAAAGCTGTAGTTCGTTATTCATAATAGAACCTCCATATATGTCCTTGCTTTTTTTGCCACTTTTAACTTCTCGGCATACTCCGAAAGCAAAGGGATGTTTATTGTATCGTTCCTCGCATAAGCTTTGAAAGCTTCAGCAATAAGCTGAATATCAACGTGATATTGTGGACGCAGAATGTCGCATAACGTCTTTTGGGGCAATAAACATTTACTGTGTTCTGAAAAGGGGTGAGTACCTGTACAATACCAATTTCGTAGAATGAAATAGCAATACGGTGACATAAAACATTTTCATTTATCGGAGAGGATGTGTTGTATGAGTCAGGAAAACTCATACAGTACCTGTTCGGTGCTCTGTCAGTCAAGCCGTGAAGAAATAACGCCGTTTCACAACTGAACACACCCTTTTTATACTTTATTTGTAACCCGAACATCTCATCGTCAAAATTTTCGGGCAAAATATAAACGCCTCTGCTTGAACGTTCAAGCAAGCCCCTTTTTAAGGCATAATCAAGATGTCCACGAGATATGCCCGCTTTGCTTAGTTCTGAGGCAGTTATCGTGCCGTTATTCGCTTTGGCAAGTTGTACTACAGATTCACACGTCATAGAAGTACCTCTCTTGATTTTCTTGCCTATAATAATATCACAAGTAGGCAGAAAAATCAAGAGAGGGCGTCTTTAGTTCTCCTTGAAATTCTTACAGGCTTCGTTAATTAGATTTATCTGTTCTTTCGTGTATAACGCGTCAAAACGGTTCATATAGTCGTTCCAGTCAAAAAGAGGATAATCTTTGCCGCCGTGTTGTATGATGATAGGAGTGCATCCCATCCTCGCTTCTTCACAGATACTTTCAAGATCGTTTTGCAGTTGTTCACTCTTAAAATGTGGAAGAATACTGAAATTCAATGAACCGGTTCTCTTTTCTTCATCTGCAATATAGTTCGCATACTATGAAATATTTCGCTGTAACGTGCGTACACTCCAAGTCTGCTGTGCGGCTTCGTTAGTATATCACTCTCTTGCAGCTTCATCTTCGACCTGCAACAAAGTGCGATAATGGCTCCACGAAAGCAACATCTGAGATTTTCCACACGCTGTGTGGAAAATCTGCGGATACTTTTTATAGAACGAATAAAAGCTGTAGAGATTGGTTTTTGTAAAGCCTTTGCCGTATTTCTGCGTCAGCTCTGCGGACAGTTCGGCAATGACCTTTGTTCCGTACTCGGCTCGGTTATTCTCGCTTATTTCCTCTGCGGAAATTCTGTAACCGATAAGCCAATTTCGCTGAACAAGCAAAGTATTTACAGTCTGATATGCGGTTTTCTGCGATATTTCAATAATGCTCTGCATATCGGCAAAAATATCGTTTGGTTTTGTATAATCTATCATTAAATTATTTTCTGCGTTTGCGGGTGAAATATTCATCAAATCACCTTCCTAACCGTATCCGCCGAATAAGTCTTGAAAATCTGTTCAAAGTTCGTTGCAACGCTGTCGTTTGACATTGAGCTGTCACGCATAACGATATAAAGCGGTTTTATTTTTGCAACAGCAGTAACCGTTTCTTCCGTTACATTTTCATCAAAGCAAGGCCGAATATACAGAATGGAAGTTAAGTTGGCCGGACACCGCAGATGACTGTGGTAAACACAAGCTGTTAAAGGATTGGAAAGAGGAGAAGTAAACCTTATAACCACCGGGACATAGAATAATATCCCTTCGCTCCCTGTTATCAAATGAAAAAGCAAGCCCCGGAAACTCGCATATTTGCTGAGTTTTCAGGGCATTCGTTATTATTCCCACTCACTCCTTAAATAGTAATCCTAACTGGTTTTGTTTAAGAAATATCGTTTGTGGTATCTGAATTATCTCTATTGTATGTCAAATATAGAGTATCTGATTTTTTGTTGCCAAAGTGTTGCCGCGGGTTTGATGTACTTCTTCGAATATA
>JAEWXO010000054.1 GCA_023458875.1 Bacillota bacterium
TGGGTTTATCGCTTTGAGTTTTCCCGTGAGCATGCTCGAATCAGAGGCGGGCTTGCCTTGACAGAACCAGTGCCTGCATGACAAGATAGAGTGCCTACTGGACGACATTATAAATGGGCGCTAACAATAATAACGGCGTTGTATCCGGGAAAACCTCAGATACAACGCCGTTTAATTATTACATAAACCATTCTGATATTATTTATAGTTCATGACCATTATAATGTTTTTTAATATTTTCATCAGATCCATATATAAAACAGATGATAATATTTAATACAAGTAACACCAGATATGCAACTGCAGCAGAGGCTGTTGATTGTTTTGCAAACATTACAAATACACCCGGTATCACATGAAGAATAGTTATAATAGTGAAAATAGTTGATGCTGCTTTTTGCGTAGACGGTGATTTTATAATCATAAGTGCCGAGCCAAGAATCAGTAAAATGCCGACAAAAACATAAAATCCGCTGAATGTCACGATAAGGTCAGGTGCTGATTCTTTACATTTCATAGTAGAATATAAAAGTGCTGCGAGACCGGAAAGAAGACCGGCTACTATAAGAAGAACTACTCTTTTTGCACCTTTTTTAGCCATTTCAGATTCTTTTTCTCTCATAAACTCTCTGTATGCTTCACGGCTTTTTTCCTGATCAAAGCTTTCAGGTACTGAGCTAAGAGAACTTTTAATTGCTCTGTCAACTGCTTGTTTTTTTGCTGCCTCAATGTCAGGATCTGAAAACTTCGGAACATATCTTGCGCGCGGTACATCAGTTTCTTCAAGTATAGGCGCTTTTACATCATCAAAACCGCTTTTGACTGTGGTATTCTGCGGTTGTTGACCGTATTGCTGATACTGTGGCTGAGTCTGCTGATTCTGAGCCGGCTGACCATATTGCTGAAACTGTGGCTGAGCCTGCTGATTCTGAGCTGGCTGACCATATTGCTGAAACTGTGGCTGAGCCTGCTGATTCTGAGTAGGCTGACCGTATTGCTGAAACTGTGGCTGAGCCTGCTGATTCTGAGCCGGTTGACCGTATTGCTGAAACTGTGGCTGAGCATGATTATTTACTTGAGGTGTATATGTATCTGAAAGGGTAGGAACAGCAATATCATCCAGACCTATGGTCTTTTTCTGGGGTGGTATATATGCTGTATCATCAAGTATAGGTGCAGCAATATCATCAAGAGAACGTTTCTGTGCTTTAGAAGCATCATATGTTGTTTCTTCAAGAGTTGGTGCCTGTACTCCTTTAAGGCTATCATTGTTATCAGGCATTTATAATCACCTCTTTATTAAAAATTAATCTCTTATAATTATCTGTGATCTGTCAGGTCCTACACCGATCATTGATACAGGACATTCACACAGCTCTTCTATGCGTTTAATGTATTCTTTACATGTATCAGGAAGTTCATCAAATATTTTACATCCGGAAATATCTTCGTTAAAACCGGCAACTGTTTCATAAATCGGTTTGCATCCGTCGAGTTCTTCAAGTGCAGCAGGGAAATTATTAATAATTGTACCGTCAGCTTTCTGATATGATGTGCATATTTTCAGATCACCAAGATTGCTGAGTGTATCAAGTTTATTTAAAGCAATTCCATTAAGTCCGTTTACTCTTACTGAATGACGCAGAATAACAGCATCAAACCATCCGGTTCTTCTTGGACGGCCAGTTGTTGTACCGAATTCACCGCCGACATTTCTTATTGTTTCACCAATTTCATCATCAAGTTCTGTAGGGAAAGGTCCTTTTCCTACTCTTGTTGTATATGCCTTAGCTACACCGATAATTCTGTCTATCATTTTAGGTCCTACACCTGTTCCTACACAGACACCGCTTGAAACAGGATGTGATGATGTAACATAAGGGTATGTACCGAAGTCTATATCGAGAAGTGTTGCCTGTGCACCTTCAAACATAATTGTCTTTCCGTCTTTGTCTGCTTGATATGCAAGAACGGATACATCGTCAACAAATTTTGCAAGAAGCTTGCCATAGCCGATATACTCTTCGATTACAGACTCTATATCAATTGCCTTACCGCCATATACAGCAGTAATTATTTTATTTTTTAAAGCGCCTGTTGCAGCTGCTTTTTCTCTGAATATTTCAGGATGAATAAGATCATACATTCTGATTCCGCAGCGTTCATATTTGTCCATATATGCAGGACCAATACCGCGTTTTGTTGTTCCGATATCACTGTTTCCTCTGAATTCTTCTGATAATCCGTCAAGAATAATATGCCAAGGCATAACAACGTGTGCACGAGGATCTATTTTAAGATTTGTAGTTGAGATACCCTTGTCACTAAGCATTTCGAGTTCTTCTAAAAAGCTCTTAGGATCTATAACAACACCTGCACCGATAAGACATAGTGTATCAGGATAAAGAATACCTGATGGAATAAGATGAAGCTTGTAAGTTACACCATTGTTTACTACAGTATGACCTGCATTGTTTCCACCCTGTGAACGTACTACTACTTCAGCCTGCGATGCAAGAATGTCTATTATTTTTCCTTTCCCTTCGTCGCCCCACTGAGTTCCAATAACAATACTACTAGGCATATTTTAATTCCTCATTTCAGTTTGTTTATCATTCTGGTATCAATACCAGTATTCATTATATCAGTTTTACATGAAGTTTTCAAGAGTGTGACGGCATTTTCTTATAAAATCATTGCTTATCAAGCAGCCAGATATTATCAGCATAATCTGTTATTGTTCTGTCAGAACTGAATTTTCCGGAATTACACATATTTATCCACATTTTCTTACCGAATTCAATATTGTTTTTATAATCCCTGTTACATCTGAGCTTTGCCTGTACATATGACTCAAGATCTCCGAGAACATAGTAATTATCAGGTGTATGCCAGCTTGCACCGTCAAGAAGTGACTGATACAGATCTCTGAAATCACCGCTTCCTCCGTCACTGAATGTACCGTCCACAAGTGTTTCAACTACACGACGGATTTCAGGGTGTTCAGCGACAAGCTTCCGGCTGTTGTATGAAGGCATGATTTTTTTAAGCTCTTCAACCTTTGCACCGAAAATATAATTGTTTTTGAGGCCGGCCTCATGGACGATTTCAACATTTGCTCCGTCAAGAGTACCGAGAGTTACAGCTCCGTTAAGCATAAGCTTCATATTTCCGGTACCTGATGCTTCAGTACCGGCAGTTGATATCTGCTCTGATACATCAGCGGCTGCAACAAGCTTTTCAGCGTATGATACGTTGTAATTGGAGACAAAGACTACCTTTATAAGGTGATTTACATCTTCGTCTGAATTGATAAAGTCCGCAACCTCGTTTATATATTTTATGATAGCCTTTGCGCGTCTGTATCCCGGTGCTGATTTTGCACCGAAAATAAACGTTGTAGGAGTAAAGTCGGTTATTGTACCGTCTTTTATTCCAAAGTAGATATACATGATTGAAAGTGCATTCATCAGCTGTCGTTTATATTCGTGAAGACGCTTTATATGTATATCGAATATGCTGTTTTCATCTATAGTAATATTTTCTTTTCGGAGTATAAATTCCGCAAGCTGTTTTTTCTTTGTTTTCTTTATTTCAAGAAACTGTTCAATTATTTTTTCGTCATCAGCGTACTGGCTGAGCTTCTTTAGCTCTGAAAGATTTGTTATCCATTTGTTACTCAGAAGCAGGCCGGTAATAAGACCGGACAGTTCTTTATTGCATAACGCAAGCCAACGGCGCTGGGTTATACCGTTTGTTTTATTCTGAAATTTTTCCGGATATATTTCATACCAGTTATGAAGAGTGGAAGCTTTGAGAATTTCGGTATGAATCTCAGCAACACCGTTTACAAATGAAGAGCAGTATGTAGCCATATTTGCCATATGTATAAGTTCATCATGGATTATCTTCATGGATTTTATTTTTGACGATTCGATGCCTGACTGGTACATCTGGGTGATGAACCGCTCATTTATCATAAATATTATATTGTATATATCAGGAATGATTTCCTTGATAATGCTGATGTCCCATTTTTCAAGTGCTTCAGGCATAATCGTGTGATTTGTATAATTGAATATTTTCTTTGCCATCTCAAATGATGTATCAAAATCAAGTCCTTCATTTACAGTAAGCTGTCTTATAAGCTCAGGAATTGAGATTACAGGGTGAGTGTCATTGAGCTGAACAGTTATATATCTGCCAAGTGTTTTTATATCGCCGTATTTCTGCTTGTGCTTTTTGATTATATCCGCGAGAGATGCACAGCAGAAAAAGTACTGCTGTTTTAATCGTAATTTTTTACCCTCGGACGTATCGTCGTTAGGGTACAGGCATCTTGAAATGTCCTCAGCATATATTTTCTCACGGTTTGCTTCAATGTATTTCTGTTCGTTGAAGAGCTTAAAATTAAAATCGTCCATAGCTTCAGACTGCCACAGACGTAATGTGCCGATATTGCGGATGCCATATCCTATTATAGGGATATCGTATGGAACAGCAAGAACGGTCTGATCACTGAAATTAACCTGTACAGTATCACTGTCGCATCGTACCGACCATGCATCTCCGTATTTTGTCCAGTCGTCAGCTTCTTCTAACTGAAAACCATTTTCAATTTTCTGTTTGAACAGTCCGTATTTGTATCTGATGCCGTATCCGTCAAGAGGAATATTCATGGATGCCGCACTGTCGAGAAAACATGCAGCCAGGCGTCCCAGACCTCCGTTTCCAAGAGCGGCATCCTCGATTTCTTCAAGAGAATTTATTGAAAAACCATAACGTTCAAGAAGGTTAGCGGTGTCGTTATATAAATCCAAACAGAGAAGATTGTTATAAATTGATCTTCCAATAAGAAATTCCATTGAAAAATAGCAGGCTCTTCTTCCGGACTGGTGGGTTTTACGACTGGTTTTCCAAACGTCAGAGATATGCTTCATAATAATTCCGCTTATAGTATTGTGAATTATATAAGGTGATGTGACGTTTTCAGACTTCAGTTCTTCCAGTTTAAATCCTAAATCCATTAGGAAATTCTGCTTGTTCATTTAAATCAATCCTTTCTTGTTTAGGTATAATTCTTTTACATCTGTTATAAAGTATATTGAGCATAAGAATCTGTTCTTTAAGCTCTTTTGTAAAATCACTTGTTTTAGCGCGGTATTTCCAGTTGCCTGATATTGTGGACGGCGTATTCATCCTTTTGTCTGAATCTTCGTTTATGAAATCCTGGAATTGTGCGATTGCTGCATAAGCAATACTTGACCATGCCCAACGAATCATTTCATTAGGTACTTCATCGGCGGTTTTTACATTGAAATATGCTTTGCAGAAGTTAAGCGTGTTTTCATCAAGCGATTTTGTCCATCCTTTGAGAGTATCATTGTCATGTGTGCCTGTATATGCAATACAGTTTGATGAAGTGAAGTTATGCGGAAGATATCCGCTTCTTGGATTGCTGAAGCCGAACTGAAGAACCTTCATTCCAGGATATCCTGTTTTGTCAAGGAGCTTCTGTACCTCAGGTGTTACAAAACCAAGATCCTCTGCAATGATATTAAGTTTTCCCAGAACCTTTTCAAGCTGACGGAAAAGCTCAATATCAGGGCCCTTCTGCCATATACCTATTTCTGCAGTTTCGTTTCCGTAAGGAATACTGTAATAGCTCTCAAATCCGCGGAAGTGGTCGATGCGTACGATATCATATGTGTCGGTAGCCTGCTTCATACGTTTGGTCCACCATTCGTAATCGGAGCGTCCGTGATATTTCCAGTCGTAGAGAGGATTTCCCCAGAGCTGACCTGTAGGAGAGAACGGATCAGGAGGACATCCGGCAACAGCTATAGGAGATCTGTTTTCATCAAGGCAGAAAAGTTCAGGTGTTTTCCATACTTCTACACTGTCATAAGAAACATAGATAGGAATATCACCGACAATCTGTACTCCCTTGTTATTTGCATAATTTTTAAGCCTGCGCCATTGTTTAAAGAAGCAGAACTGGACAAATTTATGAAATTTTATTTCGTCAGACATTGTTTTCTTTACACGGTCAATAGCTTCATTTCTTGCCATTGCCAGGGATGAAGGCCATTTGTACCATGGAAGACCGTTGTTATGAAATTTCAGAGCCATAAACATTGCAAAATCATCAAGCCATTCACGGCTGCTCAGCTCAAAGACAGCATATTCCTGTGTCGGCTTGAAACGGGCAAATGCTTTTCTCAGAACATTAAATACATTGTCGTATAAAAACTCATAATCAATTTCATCTGAATCCTTTTCCCATTCTATGTTCATATAATCAGGCTTTACAAGAAGCCCTTCAGATTCAAGAAGTTCAAAATCTATGAAATATGGATTTCCTGCAAACGCGGAAAATGACTGATAAGGTGAATCACCATAGCTTGTAGGTGACAGAGGAAGTATCTGCCACAGTCCTATTCTGCACTCGTCTAAAAAATCAACAAATTTATATGCATTTATTCCAAGCTTGCCGATACCGTATGATGAAGGAAGGCTTGATATATGCATTAATATACCGCTTTTTCTCATAAAAATGACCTTTCGTTGAAGATTTTACTTTATCTTAAAATAAGCTTTTACTGAATATATAAATGTAAATGCAAATAATAAATAAGAAATATTTTTATATATTCAGATGGAGGTTTAAAAAATATGCGTAAGTCAGGAGAAATAATTTTTGTTTTTTTGATTGGCTGCTTTTTATATAGTCTTATTGAAATTTCAACAAGGGGCTATACTCATTGGTCAATGACACTTACCGGCGGAATGTGCCTGTCATATATATATTCTATAACGATAAATACAGAAATGCGTGTAGTAAATAAATGTATCTCAGGTGCTTTGTTTATTACCTCAGCCGAATTTACTGTCGGAATAATAGTAAATATAATATACGGATGGAATGTATGGGATTATTCGGATATGCCTTTTAATATTCTTGGCCAGATATGTCTTCCTTATTCAATAGTATGGTTTCTGCTGTGCTTTGTCGGATACAGACTCAGCAATATAATTTATTATAAATTTCAGAAAATATATGAGAGAGAAAAATTATACAATGAGGTTACTCAGCCTATATTTCTGCAACAGGATAATTAATATATTCTTCGGACCGGGATCAGGTCACTTTGTTATAAAATCATGCCGGGTTATTATATAAATTTAATCAGTAAAATATCCGGTATGAATAAACGGATATTGTTTTACTTTTTAATAATAAAAAAACTTCATTTTTTTTGTACCGTTATAAATTATAACACAATTTAATGGTAAATATCAAGTGAATATTATAAAGTTATATGAAAACAGAGGCCCGAAAGTCGCTATAAAACATCAAAAAGCATATTCTGGAAATTAATAAGTTTTTATGTATATTTTAATGGAATGTACATTCACTATCAGGTAATATTTTCAAATAAATACTTTATAAAATAATAATACAGCGATGAATATTTAATTCGTCGCTGTAAATATTATACATAGTATTTTGCGGGTTCTTATTTATCAGAGGAGTCTGATTCTTTACTTAACAGATCTCTTATTTCTTTAAGTAAGAGTACTTCTTCTGATGGCTTTGCCGGCTCTGAAGGTGCTTCTTCCTTTTTGGAGAATTTGTTCATTGCCTTTACAATAAGGAAAACACAGACAGCAATTATAAAGAATCTGATTACTGCGTTTAAAAAGCTTCCGATTGCAATCCGTGGTTCGCTTCCCCACGGGATTGTTATAGCTATATTGTTGAAGTTTACTCCTACGAGAAGAGTTTCGAGAATAGGAGTCACAATATCAGCTACGAGGGATGTTACAATTGAAGTGAATGCAGAACCAATAATGATACCTACAGCCATATCAATAACATTTCCTCTTGAAATGAATTGTTTGAATTCAGAAATAATACCTGAATTTTTCTGAATTAATTTGGAAGCACTTTTTTTGATTTCGTTTTGATCCATAACAACAATCACCAATCCTAATAAATTTTTTAAATGACATTCCTTGAATAAATGTTAATAATAAATATGAATTTATGTAAATACATATTACAGAACACGTCATAAATCATATTTAAATAGTAACAGATATTTTAATTGAATATTTATTATAACATTTTTGAGATTATTTTTCATCATATATAATTAACAAAAATAATATAAGATATTTGTCGAAACATTGTAGTATTAAAAAATACTTTGTTCATAATTTTTTTACATTTAAAATTTCACAAAAAGCTTGTAATCAATTTATACATATGATATAATAAACAAGCAGTTTGTCGAGAACTGCGAGAATGATATGCGTTGAAACGAAAGGTTGCTGACGGTATGTCAGGGAATTTTCGTGGAGTATGTCCGATTTTAAACCGGGCGATTGTAATAACGAACACTGTGTGTGGTTAGAAATGTCTTATGTATTGTGCATGAGGTATGTCTGCTTATGTGTGTTGAATTACTAGCTTGGAAACTTATGTTTTTCAGGCTTTTTTTAATGTAGCTTCACAGATACACACGGCTAAGTGTTACGAATTCAAAACAATGCCCCCAATAATCCGTTTAAGGAGGCGAAAAAGATGGCAGAAAAAGAAAAAATCAGAATCAAGATTAAAGGTTACGAGCATGCAATCGTTGATGCAGCAGCAGCTAAGATAGTTGACGCAGCAAAGAGAAGCGGTGCAAGAGTATCAGGTCCTATTCCGTTGCCTACTGATAAGGAGATAGTTACTATTCTTCGTGCAGTTCATAAGTACAAGGACAGCCGTGAACAGTTCGAAATGAGAACTCATAAGAGACTCATCGATATTATCAGACCAACAAGCAAGACAATGGAAACTCTTAGTAATCTTGAGATTCCAGCAGGTGTGCTGATCGAAATGGTTGAAAAATAATTTCGGTAAATAACACCAAAGTCACGTTGACAGACGTCAACCAATAACTTAGGAGGAATTAAAATGCAGAAAACTATGATCGGCAAGAAAATCGGTATGACACAGATTTTCGACGAAACAGGAAAAGTAATTCCTGTAACAGTAATTGAAGCTGGTCCATGTGTTGTTGTTCAGAAGAAAACTGTTGAAAACGACGGTTATGCTTCAGTACAGCTTGGATACGGCGACATAAAGCTTAAAAGAGTAAACAAACCTATGCAGGGACATTTCCAGAAAGCTGATGTTGCTTGTAAAAAGACTCTGAAGGAATTCAGACTCGATGACTGCGACGCAGTCAGCGTTGGTGATGTACTCAAGGCTGATATATTTACAGTAGGCGACTCTGTTGATGTAAGCGGTACCAGCAAGGGTAAAGGTTTTCAGGGTACAATTAAGCGTAATAACAACTCAAGACTGAAGGAAACTCATGGTACAGGCCCTGTACACAGACATGCAGGCTCAATGGGTTCATGTTCTTCACCATCACGTATATTCAAAGGAAAAGCTCTTCCTGGACATATGGGTGCTGAGAGCGTAACAGTTCAGAACCTCGAAGTTGTAAAAATTGACGCAGAAAATAATCTTATTGCACTCAAAGGTGCGATTCCTGGTCCTAAGGGCGGAATTGTTTGCATCGTTGACAGTGTAAAAAAGGCTTAATGAAAGGAGGAAGCATATATGTCTAAGGTTTCAGTATTTGATATGAATGGTAAGCAGGTTGCAGAAACTGAGCTTTCCGATGCTATTTTCGGAATTAAGCCAAACGAAGCTGTTATGCATGCTATGGTAGTTAATTATCTTGCCAATCAGCGTCAGGGTACACAGTCAACTTTGACACGTACAGAAGTACGCGGAGGCGGAAGAAAGCCATGGAGACAAAAGGGTACAGGTCATGCAAGACAGGGTTCTATTCGTGCTCCTCAGTGGGTACATGGTGGAGTTGCACTTGGTCCTAAACCAAGAGATTACAGATATTCTCTTAACAAAAAGGTAAAGAGACTTGCAATGAAATCTGCTTTATCAGTAAAGCTTCAGGATGAAAATCTTATTGTTCTTGATTCAATGAAAATTGAAGAGTTCAAGACAAAGACAGTAGTAGCTATGCTTAAGGCTCTTAATGTCGAAGGCAAAGCTCTCATAGTTATGCCTGAGGTTGATAAGAAGGTTATAAAAAGTGCTTCTAATATTCCTGGTATCAAAACAACACTTGTTAACACATTGAATGTTTATGATATTTTAAACTATGACAAGTTTATAGTTGTTCAGGATGCAGTTGCAAAAATCGAGGAGGTGTACGCATAATGAAGGCACCACAGGATATCGTTATAAAGCCAATTATAACTGAAAGAAGTATGGATGCTCTCCAGACAGGAAAGTACACTTTTAAGGTTGATAAGAACGCTAATAAAATAGAAATAGCAGATGCAGTCGAAAAGCTTTTCGATGTTGAGGTTGCTAAAGTAAATACAATGAACTGTATAGGCCGTAAAAAACGTGTCGGCAGATTCGTTGGTAAAAAGGCTGACTGGAAAAAGGCTATTGTTACATTAAAAGCTGATTCAAAGACAATTGAGTTCTTTGACGGCATGATCTGATTTCCAGAGTCAGTATGAAGGATAATCGATTATTATCCGGTATGGGAGTAATGCTCCCGCAAAAAGATGCATTTTAAGGAGTGAATTAAATGGCAATTAAAACATTCAAGCCGACAACTCCATCTCGTCGTCAGATGACATGTACAGATTATTCACAGTTGTCAAAGGTTGCTCCGGAGAAAAGTTTACTTGAGCCATTGAAAAATAAATCAGGTAGAAACAGCTACGGAAGAATAACAGTTCGTCACAGAGGTGGCGCAAATAAGAGAAAATATCGTATAATTGACTTTAAGCGTGATAAGGACGATATGGACGCAAAGGTATTAACCTTAGAATACGATCCAAACCGTTCAGCTCATATCGCACTCATTCAGTATGAAGACGGTGAAAAGAGATATATTATCGCACCTAATGGTCTTAAAGTAGGAGATACAGTAAGAAGCGGTGCTGAAGCTGATATCAAGCCTGGTAACGCATTAAAGCTTATTGATATTCCGGTTGGTACTTTTATTCATAACATTGAATTATATCCTGGCAAGGGCGCTCAGCTTGTAAGATCTGCCGGTAACATGGCTCAGCTTATGGCTAAGGAAGGCGAATACGCACTTCTGAGACTTCCTTCAGGTGAGTTAAGAAACGTACCTAACGGTTGTAAAGCTTCAATTGGTCAGGTAGGAAATATAGATCATGAAAATGTCAACTACGGTAAAGCAGGAAGAAGACGTCACATGGGTTGGAGACCTACTGTTCGTGGTTCTGTAATGAACCCTTGCGATCATCCACACGGTGGTGGTGAAGGTAAATCTCCTATCGGTCGTTCAGGCCCTGTTACTCCTTGGGGTAAGCCAACACTTGGCTATAAGACCCGTAAGAAGCATAACCGTTCAGATAAATATATTGTAAAACGCAGAAACGGTAAATAAAGCTTGAAAGGAGGAAATTATAATGAGCAGAAGTATTAAGAAGGGACCTTTCGTTCAGGAGGTACTTTTTAAGAGAGTTGTGCAAATGAATGAAGCTGGCGAAAAGAAAATATTAAAGACTTGGAGCCGTTCTTCAACTATTTTTCCGGAGTTTGTAGGTCATACATTTGCTGTTCATGATGGTCGTAAGCACGTTCCAGTATATGTAACAGAAGATATGGTAGGTCACAAGCTCGGTGAGTTTGCTCCTACAAGAACTTATAAGGGTCACGTTGGTTCAAAAACATCAAATAACGGTAAGAAATAGCGGAAGGAGGAATACACGATGGAAGCAAGAGCTTATTTAAGAAATATTCGTATTTCACCAAGAAAAGTTAAGATTGTGCTTGATCTTATCAGAAACAAGCCGGTGGAATATGCAATGGCAACTTTAAAACATACTCCAAAGGCTGCATGTGAAGATTTAGAAAAGCTTTTGAAGTCTGCAATTGCTAATGCAGAGAATAATCATGACATGGACAAAGAAAAACTCTATGTTGCTGAGTGTTTTGTTTCTCCTGGATCTACTATGAAGCGTATAATGCCAAGAGCACAAGGCAGAGCTTTTAGAATTCTTAAGAGAACATCACACGTTACTATGGTATTAAAAGAAAAAGATTAATCCCAAATAGGAGGTAAACTATGGGCCAGAAGGTAAATCCACACGGTTTCCGTGTTGGCGTTATTAAGGATTGGGATTCACGTTGGTATGCGAATAAATCAACATTTGGCGATACATTGGTTGAAGACTACAACATCCGTAATTTCATAAAGAAAAAACTTTATGCTGCTGGTGTTTCAAGAATTGAAATCGAACGTTTTGCTGAAAAAACAAGAATCCACATTCACTGTGCTAAGCCTGGTATCGTAATCGGTAAGGGCGGTGCTGAAATCGAAAAGCTTCGTCTTCAGGTTGAAGCTATGATGTCAAGCAAGTCACAGGTGTTAATAAATATTGTTGAAGTTAAGCAGCCTGATCTCAATGCTCAGCTCGTTGCTGAAAAGATTGCGCTTGATCTTGAGAACAGAATCTCTTTCAGACGTGCTATGAAGCAGTCAATCGGACGTGCAATCCGTCTCGGAGCAAAGGGTATCAAGACAAGAGTTTCAGGTCGTTTAGGCGGTGCTGAAATTGCAAGAGCTGAAAGCTATAACGAAGGTACTATTCCGCTTCAGACAATCAGAGCAGATATAGACTACGGTACAGCAGAAGCACATACAACTTACGGTCGTTTAGGCGTTAAGGTATGGATCTACAAGGGCGAAATTCTTAAGGGTGAGTCTCCTGATAAAAATGAAGACAAACAGCCTGTAAGAAAAAAGCGCGATGATAACAGATCATTCCGTAAACCAAGAACACCAAGAAAAGAAGAAGGAGGTAACCAGTAATGCTACTTCCAAAGAGAGTAAAATATCGTCGTGTTCACAGAGGTCGTATGACTGGTAGAGCACTTCGCGGAAATAAAGTATCAAACGGAGAGTACGGTTTACAGGCATTACAGCCTGCATGGATTACTTCAAATCAGATCGAAGCAGCCCGTATAGCGATGACTCGTTATATCAAGCGTAACGGTAAGGTTTGGATAAAGCTTTTCCCTGATAAGCCAGTAACTAAGAAACCGCTTGGAACTCGAATGGGTTCTGGTAAAGGTGCTCCGGAATATTGGGTAGCTGTTGTTAAGCCGGGCAGAGTAATGTTCGAAATCGCCGGTGTAAGCGAGGAAGAGGCTAGAGAAGCTATGCGTCTTGCAATGCACAAGCTCCCGATTAAATGTAAATTTGTATGCAAAGAAGCAGAGGGAGGCGAGCAATAATGAAAGCAACTGATGTAAGAGAATTATCTGTTGACGAAATGAACAATAAATTAGTAGATCTGAAGAAGGAGCTTTTTGCTCTCCGCTTTCAGCTGGCTGTAAATCAGCTTGACAATACAGCTCGTTTAAAGGCTGTAAAAAAGGATATTGCTCGTATCAAGACTATTCTTCGTGAGCAAGAAATCCAGTCAAGCATAGAGCAGTAAGAAAGGGAGGATTTAGCGATGTCTGAAAGAAATCTTAGAAAAGTAAGAACTGGTAAAGTCGTTAGCGACAAGATGGATAAGACTATTGTTGTAGCTATTGTTGACAATGTTAAACACCCACTTTACAAGAAAATTATCAAAAGAACTGTTAAGCTGAAGGCTCATGATGAAAAGAATGAATGCAAAATCGGCGACAGAGTTGAAATTATGGAAACACGTCCACTCTCAAAAGACAAGAGATGGAGAGTTACCGAAATCATTGAAAAAGCAAAATAATTTTTTAATAAAATTTAGTTACCATGCTGTAAATCAGCATTTTAATTTCTGAAAGGAGGAGAACGACTGTGATACAGATGCAAACTTACCTTAAGGTTGCAGACAACACTGGTGCCAAGGAGCTTATGTGTATCAGAGTTTTAGGTGGTACACGCAGAAGATATGCAAATATCGGTGATGTAGTTGTAGCTTCTGTTAAGAAGGCAACACCCGGCGGCGTTGTTAAAAAGGGTGATGTTGTTAAAGCAGTTATCGTTCGTTCAGCAAAGGGCTTGAGAAGAGAGGATGGAACTTATATCCGCTTCGACGAGAACGCTGCTGTAATCATTAAAGAGGATAAGAATCCAAAAGGAACACGTATATTCGGACCAGTGGCAAGAGAACTTCGTGACAAGGAATACACTAAAATTTTAAGCCTTGCACCAGAAGTATTATAATGGAGGTGTCATAGAAATGAGTAAAGTACATGTAAAAAAAGGTGACACAGTCATTTTGCTGACAGGTAAATATAACGATAAATTTGAAGGCAATGATAAGAAAAAAACCGGTAAGGTTTTAGAAGTTAGTCCTAAAGAGGGTAAAGTAATCGTTGAGGGTATTAACTTTGTAACCAAGCATGTAAAACCTACAAGAATGGGCCAGGTCGGCGGAATAGTTAAGGCTGAAGCTCCTATATATGCATGTAAGGTACAGCTTGTTTGCCCTAAATGCGGCAAAGCTACAAGAGTTGGTCACACCTTTGAAACTGAAAAAAATTCTGATAAGAAAGAAAAGTTACGTGTTTGCAAAAAATGCGGAGCTTCATTTAAGTAAAGGAGAAACGACATGGCTAGATTAAAGGATTATTATATTAGCACTGTAGCTCCTGCGATGATGAAGAAGTTTGGCTACAAAAGCGTAATGCAGATTCCTAAACTTGATAAAATTGTTATCAATGTCGGAGCTGGCGAAGCAAAAGAAAATGCTAAGATTATAGATGCAATTATGACTGATATAGCAGCTATTTCAGGCCAGAAGCCTGTAATTTGCCGTTCAAAGAAGTCAGTTGCTAACTTTAAACTTCGTGAAGGAATGCCAATCGGTGTTAAAGTAACATTAAGAAATGAAAATATGTACGAATTCCTCGACAAGTTCTTTAATGTTTCATTACCAAGAGTACGTGACTTCAGAGGTATCAATCCTAATTCATTTGACGGTAGAGGAAATTATTCAACAGGTATCAAGGAACAGTTGATTTTCCCTGAAATTGAATATGATAAAATTGACAAGGTAAGAGGTATGGACATCAATTTTATTACAACAGCAAAAACTGATGAAGAGGCAAAGGAGCTGCTTACATTAATGGGTGCTCCATTTGCAAAGTAAATTAGGGAGGATTTAAATAATGGCTAAAAAAGCAATGGTTCTTAAACAGCAGAAAACTCCCAAATACTCCACACGTGCTTATAACAGATGCAAGATTTGTGGAAGACCTCATGCATATCTGAGAAAATTCGGTGTTTGCCGTATTTGTTTCAGAGAATTAGCACATGACGGTCAGATTCCGGGAGTTAAAAAGGCTAGCTGGTAATATTACAAAGGAGGTTATTCGGCATGCAGATTACTGATACTATAGCAGATATATTAACAAGAATTCGTAATGCGAATTCAGCTAAGCACGCTACGGTTGATGTTCCCGCTTCAAACGTTAAGAAAGCTATAACTCAGATTCTTGTTGATGAAGGTTATATAAAGAGCTTTCAGGTTATTGAAGATGGTAAGCAGGGTATTATAAGAATTACTCTTAAATATGGTGATAACAGATCACCTGTTATTACTGGCTTACGTAGGGTATCAAAACCAGGTTTGCGTATTTATTCAAGTTGTGAGGATATGCCTAAGGTTAGAAAGGGTCTTGGTATTGCAGTAGTTTCCACTTCAAAGGGAATTATGACAGACAAAAAGGCTCGTGAACTGAATGTAGGCGGAGAAGTTCTCGCATTCGTATGGTAAGGAGGGCACATAATGTCAAGAATAGGTAGAATGCCAATTAGTGTCCCTGCTGGTGTAGTAGTTACAAATGATAATAATTTAATTACAGTAAAGGGCGCTAAGGGCGAAATTACTAAACAGTTTTCAAAAGATCTCAGCATTGAAATAAACGATGGAGTTGTTACAGTAACACGTCCGTCCGAAAATAAAACTCATAAATCACTTCATGGTCTTACAAGAACACTCATTTCAAACATGGTTGAAGGTGTAACAAACGGTTTTTCAAAAACACTCGAAATCGAAGGTGTTGGTTACCGTGCTTCAAAGCAGGGTAAGGATCTTGTAATGAACCTTGGTTATTCACACCAGGTTATCATGAGTGAAGGTAACGGAATAACAATTGATGTTCCTGCACCAAACAGAATTATCATTAACGGTATTGACAAGCAGGCAGTTGGTCAGTTCGCTGCTGAGGTTCGCGAAAAGCGTCCGCCTGAGCCATATAAGGGCAAGGGAATCAGATACGAGAATGAACACATTATCCGCAAAGAGGGTAAAGCTGGTAAAGGCAAAAAGTAATAAAAGGAGTGAATCGCAATGGTTAAAAAGGCTGATAAAAATAAAGCTAGAGAAGCTAGACACCGTAGAGTACGTGATAAGATCTCTGGTACACCGGAGCGTCCACGTCTTAATGTTTTTCGCTCCACAAAGCACATTTATGCACAGGTTATTGATGATGTAAATGGTGTTACACTGGCTTCTGCATCAAGTCTTGAAAAAGATTTTGACGGAAATGGCGGAAACAAGGACGGTGCTCGTAAAGTAGGTCAGCTTATTGCTCAGAACGCACAGGCTAAGGGTATTACTGCTGTTGTATTTGACAGAGGCGGTAATATTTATCACGGTCGTATAAAAGAGCTCGCTGAATCTGCACGCGAAAACGGATTAAAGTTCTAAAAGAGGAGGTAAAACACTTTGGCTAAGATAGATGCTTCAACATTGGAGCTTTCAGAAAAGGTTGTCGCTATTAACAGAGTATCAAAAACTGTTAAGGGCGGACGTATCATGAAGTTTTCTGCTCTCGTAGTAGTAGGTGACGGAAATGGAACAGTTGGCTTTGGTCTTGGAAAATCCGGAGAAGTTCCGGACGCTATCCGTAAGGGTATCGAAGATGCAAAGAAAAATCTTGTTAAAATCTCTCTCAGAGGTACAACAATTCCTCACGAGATTATTGGAACATTCGGCGCAGGAAGCGTTCTTATGAAACCTGCTGCACCTGGTACCGGAGTTATCGCTGGTGGTCCTGTTCGTGCTGTTGTTGAAATAGCAGGTATAAAGGATATCAGAACCAAGTCTCTTCGTTCAAATAATCCATGCAATGTAGTTAGAGCTACAATAAAGGGATTAAGCGAATGTACTTCAGCTAAACAGGTTGCTGAAAAAAGAGGCAAGACAGTAAAAGAAATTTTAGGTTAAGGAGTGAGTACAATGGCAAAGCAGATTAAACTCGTAAAAAGTCTTATCGGATGTAAGAAAAATCAGATTGACACTGCTCATTCACTCGGACTTAAGAAAATTGGCGAAGTTGTAACTCAGCCAGATAATGAGCAAACGATGGGTAAAATCAAAGTGATTTCTCACCTCGTTGAGGTAAAAGAATTATAAGCAAGGAGGTGCAACCAATATGAAGCTACACGAATTATCACCAGCTCAGGCTGCCAAAAACTGCAAACGTATCGGTAGAGGTAACGGTTCAGGTAATGGTAAGACTGCTGGTAAAGGCCATAAGGGCCAGAATGCTCGTTCAGGCGGTGGCGTACGTATAGGATTTGAAGGTGGTCAGACATCTTTAATGCGTCGCATACCTAAGAGAGGATTCAATAATATTTTTGCTACAAGATATGCAATTGTTAATGTATCTGATCTTAACAGATTCAATGACGGTACAGTTGTAGATGCAGAATTACTCAAAGCAGCTAGTTTGATTAACAAAGAATATGATGGCGTTAAGATTTTAGGTAACGGCGAATTAACATCAAAAGTAACAGTTAAGGCTGCAAAATTCTCTCAGTCCGCTATTGAGAAAATTGAGAAAGCCGGTGGGAAGACTGAGGTGATGTAATGTGCTTGAAACAATAAGAAATGCCTTAAAAGTTGAAGAAACACGCAAAAAATTATTTTTCACATTACTAATCATCATCATCTTCAGAATCGGATCTGTATTTTTTCCTGCTCCTTTTGTAGATATCGATAAAATAAAGGAATGGATGAATGCAAACTCTGATAATAATGCACTCGGTTATTTAAATGTACTTTCAGGTGGAGCAATGACAAAGGCTACAGTATTTGCTTTAGGTATTCAGCCTTTTATCAATGCGTCCATTATCGTTCAGCTGTTGACTTACGCCATTCCGCCTCTTGAGAGATTATCAAAAGAGGGTGAGGAAGGCCGTAAGAAGATAGACAAGATTTCATCATTCGTTTCATTTATACTGGCTATATTTATGGCTTTTGCATATTATCTAACTATGAAAAATGCAGGCGCTGTAACTTATACCACCGGATTTTCAGGTGTATTTGCGGCATTTATAATTGTTTCTGTATTTATTGCAGGTTCGATGATTGTTGTATGGCTTGGAAACCGTGTAAATGAAAAAGGAATCGGAAACGGTGTTTCAATATTAATTTTCACAGGTATTATAGCAAACGGTCCTAGTGCAATTCTTAACTTAATTGAAGCTGCCAAGGATAAACCGAATCCATATGTATTCGTTAGCCTGTTTGTAATTCTTTTGTTTGTGTTCATAGTCGGTTTTATCGTATTTATGAACGAATCTGAAAGAAGAATACCTATTCAGTATGCAAAACGAGTTGTAGGAAGAAAGCAGTACGGCGGACAGAACACACATATTCCTGTAAAGGTTTGTATGAGTGGTGTTATGCCAATCATCTTTGCAAATGCTTTCGTTTCACTACCTATGACAATAGCACTTTTCTTCCCTCCTAAAACAGGCGGCACATCATGGTGGGATAAATTCTATGCCGGCTTCACAGAGTTATTCGGCTACAGAAGCCCGGTTTATTCAATAGTATTGTTCTTTTTAATTATCGGTTTTAACTATTTCTATGTTTCAATGCAGTATAACCCGGTTGAGATTGCAAACAATCTTCGTCAGAGTAACGGAGGAATACCTGGTATCAGACCTGGTAAGCCTACATCTGATTATATTCAGAGAGTTTTGTCAAAGATAACTCTTGTAGGTGCTATATTCCTTGGACTTATCGCTGTTTTCCCTACAATATTTGCTGCTATTTTCCCACAGCTCGGAAATATGGCACTTGGCGGTACGTCAATACTTATCGTAGTAAGTGTTGCACTTGAAACTGTACGTACACTGGAATCTCAGATTATGATGCGTCATCATAAGGGCTTCCTTGAATAATGGAGGGTTAAAGCTATGAATTTAATTTTACTTGGGGCTCCTGGTGCCGGCAAAGGTACACAGGCAGAAGTAATTTCTGATGCACTGAATATTCCACAGATTTCTACAGGTAATATACTTCGTGAAGCTGTTAAAAACGGTACTGAATTTGGCCTTAAAGCCAAAGAAGCCATGGACAGCGGAGCGCTTGTATCTGATGAGATTGTAATTGGAATTCTGAAGGACAGAATTGCTGCTGATGACTGCAAAAAGGGATTTATCCTTGATGGATTCCCGAGAACGGTTCCACAGGCAGAAGCACTTGATGCAATGGGAGTTACCATTGATAAGGTACTTGAGATTTTTGTTCCTGATGAAACTATCAAAAAAAGAGTTTCAGGAAGAAGAGTATGCGGCGGTTGCGGTGCTACTTATCATGTTGACTTCAAACCTTCAAAGGCAGAGGGAAAATGTGATAAATGTGGTGCTGAAACAATTATCCGTAAGGATGATCAGCCACAGACTGTTCTTGACAGACTGGATGTTTATCATAAACAGACAGCTCCTCTCAAGGATTATTACAGCAAGCAGGGTAAGCTGGAAACAATTATAGGACAGGAAGAAGTTTCTGAGACCTCGAAGCTTACACTTAAAGCTGTAGGAGCTTAATTTATGATTAGTGTAAAATCTACTGCAGATTTAGCTAAAATGCGTGTTGCCGGTAAAATTGCCGGCGGTGCGTTACAGCTTGCAGGAAAATCAATCAAACCGGGAATGACAACACTTCAGCTTGACAAAATAATTCATGATTATATAGTCGGCCAGGGTGCTACGCCGTCATTTTTAAATTACGGTGGATTTCCGGCAAGTTCGTGTATTTCAATTAATGATGAGGTTATTCATGGTATTCCGAACAGCAAAAAAATCATCAGAGACGGTGATATTGTAAGTGTTGATGTCGGTGCCTGTATAAACGGATTTCATGGTGATACATGTGCAACCTTTCCGGTAGGAAAAATATCGGATGAAGCCAAAAAACTTCTTGAAGTTACAGAAGCAAGTCTTTACGAAGCAATAGGCGTTGCCAAGGCGGGAATAAGACTTGGAGACTTGTGTCATACGGTTCAGGAATATTGTGAGTCAAGAGGATATGCAATAGTAAAAAGATACTGTGGACACGGAGTCGGAAGACAGCTTCATGAGGATCCAGAGGTTCCTAATTACGGTACTCCTGGTCATGGCTCAAGACTTGTAACAGGTATGACAATAGCAGTTGAACCTATGGTTAATGCCGAAGGCGAAGGTGTTAAAGTCTTGGATAACGGTTGGACAGTTCTAACAACAAGTGGTTCTCTTTCAGCTCATTTTGAGCATACTATAGCAATTACATCTGATGGCGCAGTTATTTTAACCCAGCCATGACGGAGGAATATTGTGGAGATAGTAAAAGGTATTGTAGTTAAGGCTATTGCAGGACGTGACAGAGGAAGTATCTTTGTCGTTAAGGAGCTAACTGAAAACAGAGGTTATGTTTTAATAGCCGATGGCAAAACCAGAAAGTTGGAATCTCCTAAAAAAAAGAGCATAAAACATCTGAGGTTCACCAATACTGTGATTGATATTAATGATATTACTAATAAAAAGCTTAAAATGGCACTGAGAAATTTAAATTGCTCAGAAGATGAAAGTGAGGTTTAGATTATGTCAAAAGACGATGTTATCGAAGTCGAAGCAACTGTCGTTGATGCGTTGCCAAATGCAATGTTTCAGGTAAAGCTGCCAAATGATCATATAATTTTGGCTCATATATCAGGCAAATTAAGAATGAATTATATACGTATAGTACCTGGGGATAAGGTAACTGTTGAGATGTCACCTTATGACCTGACAAAGGGTCGTATTACCTGGAGAAGCAAGTAATTTGCAGATCAGGTATCCGTACCTTTTCTAACTATCAAAAGGGAGGTATTTTCAATGAAAGTTAGACCTTCAGTAAAGCCTATTTGCGAGAAGTGTAAAGTAATTAAGCGCAAAGGTAGAATAATGGTTATTTGCGAAAATCCAAAGCATAAACAAAGACAGGGCTAATATAGTCCCATAAATGGAGGTGCAATTAGTTAATGGCAAGAATCGCTGGAATTGACTTACCAAAGAATAAAAGAGTTGAAATAGCTCTTACTTATATTTTTGGTATCGGTAATACAACTGCAAAGAAGATTTTAGCTGATACAGGTGTTAATCCTGATACAAGAGTTAAAGATCTTTCTGAAAACGATGTTAATAAGCTGCGTGAATATATTGATAAGAATTGTAATGTTGAAGGTGATCTCAGAAGAGAGGTTGCTCTTAACATAAAGAGACTTGTTGAAATTAACTGCTATCGCGGAACACGTCATCGTAAGGGACTTCCTGTAAGAGGACAGCGTACAAAAACAAACGCAAGAACTCGTAAGGGTCCTGTTAAGACAATAGCTAATAAGAAGAAGTAAGGAGGGAAATGAACAATGGCACAGCAGAAGAAAAAAGTTACAATCAAGAGACGCAGAGAGCGTAAAAACATTGAAAACGGCGCTGTTCATATCCAGTCCACTTTCAATAATACAATTGTTACTATTACAGATGTACAGGGAAATGCAATCTCATGGGCTAGTTCAGGTGGATTAGGCTTCAGAGGTTCAAGAAAATCAACTCCATATGCTGCACAGAATGCTGCTGAAGTAGCTGCAAAGGCTGCTATGGAACATGGTCTTAAATCTGTAGAAGTATACGTAAAAGGACCTGGTTCAGGACGTGAAGCTGCTATCAGAGCACTTCAGACTGTAGGTCTTGAAGTTAAAATGATTAAGGATGTTACACCTATTCCGCATAACGGATGTCGTCCTCCAAAGAGAAGACGTGTATAGTTCTTATATGTGTTAAACTGAGCTTAAGTTTGCTTGGTGTCGGATAAAATGATTAAGAGATTCGATATTTTTTAAAAAACGGAGGTAATAGCAATGGCTATTAATAAAGAACCAATTCTGAAAAGATGTAAATATTTAGGAATCAGCCCTATGGTTATGGGTGTTGGCAAAGATACAAAGCGTAAAGGCGACCAGGGAAACAGAAAAAAGATTTCTGAATATGGTATGCAGCTTAAAGAAAAGCAGAAGTTAAAATTTATATATGGTGTACTTGAAAAGCAGTTCTATCACTATTTTGAAATTGCTGAAAAGCAGCAGGGTCAGGCTGGTACGAACTTAATTACAATTCTTGAATCAAGACTTGATAATGTTGTATTCAGAATGGGATTAGCTACTACAAGACGTGAGTCAAGACAGCTCGTTACACATGGTCACTTCAGCGTTAACGGTGTAAAGATTGATATTCCTTCTTACAGAGTTAAACCTGGTGATGTTGTAACTCTCAGAGAAAACAGCAGAAAGAGCACAAAGTTCAAAGAGATTGTTGAATCAACGAACGGCAGAGTAGTTCCTCTTTGGCTTGATGCAAACAAGGAAGATTTTACAGCTAAGATTGTTCGTATGCCTGTCAAAGAGGACCTTGACTATGAAGTAGAAGAGCATTTGATCGTTGAGTTGTATTCTAAGTAATTTGATTAATTACCGAAATAATATAACAGTCAGACAACTATTACTATTAATGTGATTGCGAAATAGGAGGGTTTTTATGCTTGAAAGAATAGAGAAACCGGAAATCGAAACAGTTGAGCTGAAAAGTGATGGCAAATATGGAAAGTTTGTTTTAGCACCACTTGAGCGTGGTTATGGAATAACACTTGGAAATAGCTTAAGACGAGTATTACTCTCCTCACTCCCGGGTGTGGCTGTTACTTCTGTTAAAATTGATGGAGTACATCATGAACTTTCAACAATTCCAGGTGTTAAGGAAGATGTAACTGAAATAATCCTTAGCATTAAGGGCTTAACGGCTAAACTTCATAGCGATGGTCCGAAAACAATATTTATTGAAGCTGAAGGCGAATGTGAGGTAACTGCAGGTGATATAAAAACCGATTCTGAGGTTGATATCCTTGATCCCGGAATGCATATTGCCACACTTAGCAAGGACGCCAAATTATATATGGAGATTACTCTTGACAGAGGCAGAGGTTATGTTTCAGCTGAGCGCAATAAGCAAATTATAAATATGCCTATCGATGTAATCGCTGTTGATAGTATATATACTCCTGTTTTAAAGGTCAACTATCAGGTAGAAGATACTCGACTTGGTCAGGTTACAGACTTTGACAAGCTTACATTAGAGGTTTGGACAGATGGGACTATATCTGCCAAGGAGGCAATATCTCAGGCAGCCAATCTCCTCAACGAGCATCTAAAGCTATTCATTGACCTTTCAGAGGAAGCATGTATAGCTGAGGTATTAGTCGAAAAAGACGATAAGGGTAAAGAAAAAATCCTTGAGATGACCATTGAGGAACTTGACTTATCGGTACGTTCATTTAATTGTTTAAAGCGTGCAGGTATAAATACCGTTGATGATTTGATCAATAAATCAGAAGAAGAAATGATGAAGGTTCGTAATCTCGGTAAAAAATCTTTCGATGAGGTAAAGGAAAAATTACAGTCACTTGGATTTGACCTTTCTTCAGAAGAGGAATAGCAAATAAATATATATGTGCTGATTATATCGGCATTCAACTATAAAGGAGTGAATTTCAATGCCAGGTACAAGAAAGCTGGGTAGAACATCAGATCACAGAAAAGCAATGCTTAGAGCTATGGTTACTTATCTGCTTGAAAACGGACAGATAGAGACTACAGTTACAAGAGCAAAGGAAGTTCGTGCTGTTGCTGAAAAAATGATAACCCTTGGTAAGAATAATGACCTACACTCCAAGCGTCAGGTGTTATCATACGTTACAAAGGAAGGCGTTGTCAAGAAGTTATTTGATGATATCGCACCTAAGTATGCTGACAGAAACGGCGGTTACACACAGATTATTAAAATCGGTCCACGTCGCGGTGACGCTGCAGAGATGGCTATTATTAAGCTAGTGTAGTGTTAATTAAATAAAATATAAAAAGGCTGATCTTTTTAGGGTCAGCCTTTTTCGCATTTTCCAAAGGTTAAAGGTGCGACTGGAAAGCCCGGTCAACTTGTGCCGAGTTGAAATTTATGCAAAAATTATGACTTAACCGTAGTAAAAATATCAAATCAATGAGTTTAAAAAAAATATAAAAAAAGCGCAGATTTAGTATTGACATTTATATATTAAAAGTGATATAATAATTTTGTTGAATAAATGTAATCGTTATCATAAAATAATATATTCATTAGTAATTGAAAGGAAGTGCAGTAATGATTAAAATATCATCAAGGATAAAGTCGTTAGCAGTTGCCGGTGCAGTAATGTTTTCAGTGTTTACGGTTATGCCGGCCGACAGCAGTAAAGACTACAATGTTGATGCTGCCCTGCAAAGTGAGAGCTATAAGCTTGATAATGTTGAGATTGGCGGAGGCGGCGGTTTTGTTTGTGGAATCGTTTACAATCCGACAGAGGAAGGCCTTGTATATGCACGTACCGATATGGGCGGAGCTTATATAAGGGACAAGAAAACACTTGAGTGGATTCCTATTACAGACTGGGTATCACCTGACGAATGGAATCTTCTTGGCGTAGAGAGTATAGCAACAGATCCTGTTGAGCCTAATAAGGTTTATATTGCAGCAGGTACATATACAAACAGCTGGACAACAATGAACGGTTATATGATTCGTTCTGACGATTACGGAAAGACATGGGAGAGAACCGAGCTTCCGTTTAAATTCGGTGGAAATATGCCGGGACGTTCCGTAGGGGAACGACTTATGGTAGATCCGAACAGCAACAATATCTTATATTTCTGTGCAAGAAGCGGAAACGGACTATGGAAAAGTACAGACTACGGTGTAACATGGAACCAGGTAAAGAGCTTTACAAATGTCGGAAATTATGTTGAAGATCCGTCTTTTGAGTATACTGCTGATAATTTAGGACTTTGCTTTGTAACATTTGATTCTGCAAAAACAGAAAAGGGAAAGCCGACAAAGGATATTTACGTTGGTGTTGCAGATAAGAAAAATCCTCTGTATGTAAGCCATGACGCAGGCCAGACATGGGCACCTGTTGCAGGACAGCCTACACAGGACACATTCAAAAGCCATAATAATAACGATGGAACACTTAAAATAGGCATCCCTCATCATGCAGTAATAAGCGATGACGGAATGATGTACGTAACATATGGTGACAGAGGCGGCCCTTACCAGTGCGGTGACGGAGCAGTTTACAAGTACAATACCAAAACAGGTGAGTGGAAAGACATTACACCGCCTTCCGGAAAAGAATGGGACAGTTCGCCTAAATATGAAAACTATTATGGATTTGCCGGACTGACGATGGATGCTAAAAATCAGGATACACTTCTTGTGACTTCACTTCAGTCATGGTGGCCTGACAACTTTATTTACCGTACAACTGACGGCGGTGAAACATGGGATGCAATATGGGAATTCGGCGATTCATGGCCATCCAGAAATCTTAAATACACAATGGATATTTCAAAAGCACCATGGCTTTCATTCGGTAAAAAGTTAAATGCAGATAAGGGCGGGCTTGTTACAGGTAATGAAATAGTTGACTATCCTGCACCTAAGCTTGGCTGGATGATGGGTGATATTGAGATAAATCCGTTTGATTCTGATGAAATGATGTACGGTACAGGTGCTACCATTTACGGAACAAAAAATCTTACAGACTGGGATAAAGGTGAGTTTGTAAATATTGAAGTTATGGGTATGGGAATTGAGGAAACAGCAGTACTTGACCTTATATGTCCTCCTGTAGATGGTGTGGAGCTTATAAGCGGTGTAGGTGATATCTGCGGATTTGTACATAATGATATTACAGAAGGTCCTGAATGCATGATGTCAGATCCTATTTTCACAAGCACAACAGGTCTTGACTATGCAGAACTCAATCCTGAGATTATTATCAGAGTCGGAAATGCTGACAAGGAACAGTATGAAATGCTGAAAAAGAGCATAGCAATGTCAAAGGATGGCGGAAAAACATGGTCTGAGGTTCAGCCAAATGTAAGCTATACATTTAAGGCGGACAGTGAGGATGACATTGTTCAGGGCGGAACAGTTGCGATTTCAGCGGATGGAAAAACATTTGTATGGTCGACAAGTACAAGCCAGGGTGTACTGTGCAATGTAAACAGTGCATGGAAAGCCGTTGATACATTACCAAGAAACGCAAACATCTGTTCAGACAGAGTAAATCCTGATGTATTTTATGCATATGCTGAAAATACACTTTATAAGAGTACAGACGGAGGTCAGAATTTTGAGGTAATTCAGACGGGACTAGAAGCGCAGTCTTCAAAAATAAAGGCTGTTCCGGGTAAAGAAGGACACCTATGGGTTCCGGGTTCGACTACAGGTCTTTGCTATACAACAGACGGAGGAAAGACAATAAATAAAGTTGATAATGTTGCCAGATGTGACGTTATAGGATTCGGAAAAGCCAAAGAGGGCGAAAATTATCTCGCAATATATATGTGCGGTGAAACAGACGGAAAATATGCAGTTTACCGTTCGGATGATATGACAAAGAACTGGATAAGAATAAATGATGATGAACATCAGTATGCTTCTATAAACTATGCAATAACAGGTGACCTGAGAGTTTACGGAAGAGTATTTTTCGGAACTAACGGACGAGGTGTCATATATGGTGACCTCACAGGCAAAGAGCAGACAACACCGTTAGAGCCTGTAGTAACAACAACGTCTAAGGTAACAACTACTTCTGTAACAACAACAGTCAAGCAGACTGTAACATCCGATTCATCAACTACATCAGCTGAAAAAATAATTTACGGTGATATTAACGGTGACAAAAAGGTCGATGTTACAGATCTGACACTTATGAGTCTTTACCTGCTTAATGATATAACACTTGATCAGTCGCAGCTCAAGGCTGCAAATGTACTGAACGAAAGCAAAATAAGCATTGCTGCACTTGCGCATTTCAAGCAGTATATAATGCATGATCCCGTTAAACTGGGACCTCAGTAAGATCTCCTCAATAAAATAATATATACAAACCATACCCCGCAAAGCAAAATTCCCTGTGTATTGAATTTATACACAGGGAATTTTGTTGTATTTCCAGCAGCGTCTTTATCTGACGGGCGAAGGTTATTAATTCGCTTGACAGTGGGATGAACATAGCTGAAATCAATGACATATGTTGACATGCGGAAATTCAGTTTAGGAAATGATACGCAGGAATAGCGTGAACCAAGCGTATAAACGTGTAAATTAAAACAAATGAGCATTCACAATTAATCAGGTGAATAAATGTAAATACAAGCCAAATCTAATCCCAATGGTAGAAATGCAAAAAGTAGAAAAGAAAAAATACCGAAGGATAAGAATACCGGCACTGGTAGACAAAATAATGCAGCAAGCAATTTAATTATAATATAGATCTTGTAGACATATTCCTAATTTTGCGATATACTTATTTATAACAACACATAGGATATCCCCCGCCTCAAAAGGCTATGGGTTCTATTCTTCCGTTCAGTCGGAGTACAATCTCCGACTGAACGGAAGCAATTTTTCGAATCGGCTCTGCTTTTAACAAGCAGAGCTTTGAATGTATAAGTGTTACAATTGTGACGAAAAGGAGAAGGTAAATGGGCAACTTTTTTACATACTTTATCATATTTTATGTAGTTAGTCAATAAAAAACGCATATTTTCAGACACATTATAATATAAAAACGCATATTTTCAGGTGAATTTTGATTTAAAAATGCATATTTTTCAGAGCAATTCAATAAAAAAATGCATATTTATTTTTTTACAACCTGGTTACCCAGAAATTCATAGCTTGTTATGGAAGAATCTGAGACCGGATGTTTATAAAAAAACTTTGTTGATATTCAGCCATACAATAAAGTGAGGCAGATATATGAGCGAAGTCCAGGCAACCGCAAAGCCCCGCCGACTCGTGCCGGGCCGAAATCTTTGTCTGAGTAGTAGATATTTTAATAATAAATTTTATCAGTATAAAAAATACCTTGATAATAATTCATAACTCGTGTATAATTATTAATACATGCAATAAAAATTTTTGGAGGCAGAAAATATGAAAAATATTGGATTTCTGGGTGCCGGCAATATGGGATATGCTATTATGAAGGGTATTTCCGGAAGTGATTTAAAGGATATAAATCTCTTTGCATTTGATTTAAGTGATGAAGCAAAGGAAAGGGTAAAGAAAACAGGTGTTACTGTATGCAGCTCTGAAAAAGAGCTTACGGAAAAATGCGATTTCATTTTTCTTGCTGTAAAACCACAGGTTCTTTCAGGAGTTCTTGAAACAATAAAGGATTCTCTCACACCTGAAAAGGTAGTTGTTTCAATAGCTGCGGGAATAACCGGCGAATACCTGAAGTCAGCTACATCCGAAGGATTAAAGGCAGTTCTTGTTATGCCTAATACTCCGCTCCTTCTCGGTGAGGGTGCTACAGCACTTGCAAAGGTTGAGCCTACAACAGATGAAGAGTTTGCTCTTGTGTGTGATATTTTCAGTGCATGCGGAGATACAGCAATACTTTCACCTGATAAAATGAAGGAAATAATTGCGGTAAACAGCAGCAGTCCGGCTTTTATCTATCTGTTTGCAAAGGGATTTATCGAGTACGCACAGTCTCAGGGGATTTCAGAGGACGTGGCAAAGAAGCTGTTTTCAAAAACCCTTATCGGATCGGCTAAAATGATAACGGATTCGGGCAACTCTATTGATGAACTTATTAAAATGGTTTCATCACCGGGAGGAACCACTCTTGCAGGACTTGACAGATTATACGAGGGAAATCTTGTAGGTACTGTCAAAAATGCATGTGAAAGCTGTACGAAACGTGCTTATGAACTTTCAAAGAAATAATACGTCAGTATAATTATCCGTGTTTATGAAGCTTAAAAATAAAAAACAGTCGTCATAATTTAAAATCATCAGTCATACTTATTTATTAAAGGATAAAAAAATAAGTAAGGATGATTGCTATGAAAAATAAAGAACGAAAATATTCAGACGAAGACATTAAAAGGACAAGAGTTATATTTCTTTTGTTCGGGGCAATATTAACCGGTGTGATACTGGGAACGCTTATCTACTGTATGAAGGATGACAAAAGCATATTCCTCTCGGACAAGCTTAATCATGGTTTCATTAAGCTTTCGGAACGTCAGTCTATATTAAGTGTATTTTACAGGGCTGTTTCGTGTACGTCGCTTCTTGTTATTATGCTGTTTTTTTTCGGGTTCTGTTCAATATCTCAGCCTGCTGAAATATTTATTCTGTTTTACCGCGGAACGGCACTTGGAATATCAATTTCATATATTTACGGGGTGTATGGTACAAAGGGAATCCTTGTATCAGCAGCAATGATACTGCCGCATGCACTCATAACTTCCGTTGTTCTTGTACTTGCATCAAGAGAAGCACTCAGATTTTCAAATCTGTATATGTTTTATCTGACTGGACAAACACCTGATGAGAGTTTAAGACCCCAGCTGAAGCTTTATTTAATAAAATTTGTTGTGCTTATGGCATTTGTACTTGTTTCGTCTTTAATTGACTGTGTTATTACATATCTTCTGACAGATGTTTTAATTGTATAAATAAAAAATTAGGAGCGTGAAAATTTGGCTGGTTTTTTTGGATTGGGAAATTATCAGAATTCAGGAGCGGGTATAGCAAAGGACAGATTAAATAAAAGCAGATTCAAAATGTTTTTTGAAATACTTAGCGTGAGAATATGGAAAATATTTGCCCTGAACTTCTTATATGTGATATTCTGCATACCTATAATAACTATTGGCCCTGCCACGGCAGGAATTACAAAGGTTCTTAAAAATTATTCAATAGACAGAAATGCATTTGTCTGGTCTGATTTTATAAGTACCTTCAAGAAAAAT
Source organism: Bacillota bacterium (assembly GCA_023458875.1). Classification (GTDB taxonomy): domain Bacteria; phylum Bacillota; class Clostridia; order Oscillospirales; family Ruminococcaceae; genus HUN007. Next base: position 30,194 of record JAEWXO010000054.1, read on the forward strand.
TTTCTGAAGACATGTATCCTTGGAATAGTGGATTTAATAGCATATGCCGGAGTAGCAACAGGATGCTATATATATCCCAAAATGTCAGAAGCATCGGGAAATAATCTGTTTTACGTGCTTTTTGTACTGACGCTCAGTGTGGCAATCACATTTACAATAATGAATTTTTATATGTATCTGATGATTGTATCAACTGATTTGTCGATGAAAAACATTATTAAAAATTCACTTGTACTGACATTTCTGGCACCAAAGCAAAACCTTCTGGCTTTACTGCTGATGGTGGTGATTTCTGTAATTTCTTTCCTTCTTCCGTTGTGGAATCTTCAGTTTTTATTTCTGATGGCCTTTGCTCCTGCAACGCTTATTGCATTTATTATCTGCTATAACTGTTATCCTGTTATACAGAAGTATGTAATAAATCCATATTATGAAAAGGCAGGTAAGGTTAATCCTGAAAGCCCAGAAGCATATGAAGAAAATGAAGATGCATTATTTGAGGATATGGGTGGAAAAGAAAAACCTATTGAAGTGAAAAAGAGTAAAAAGGGAAAAACTATTTCATAAAATAATCTTTAAAATATCTTTACAAATATTATTATTTGTGGTATAATAATATTTGTACCGTGTACTTGGAATATGGATATTGCCCGACAGGGAAGCTGACCTTCCTTATTCTATGTTATCGGAATTAAATTTAAAGAGGTGGAAAAAATGTTATTAAAAGAGGAAAAGACAGCTGTCATCGAGGCTAACAAGACTCACGAAAAGGATACAGGTTCTCCTGAAGTTCAGATTGCAATTCTTACAAAGAGAATTAACGATCTTACAGAACATCTTAAGGTTCATAAGAAGGACTTCCATTCAAAGAGAGGTCTTCTCAAGATGATCGGTCACAGACGTAACCTGCTTAACTACCTTATGAAAAAGGATGTTAACAGATATCGTGCTGTTATAAGCAAACTCGGATTACGTAAGTAATTATAAAAAAGGCAGTTTGGAGAAATCCTTTCTGCCTTTTAAGTATTTACAATCGGCAGTGCAGTATTGATTTTAGCATTAAACTGAGAACTTAAAGCATTGAATTTTCAGTTTATTGCTAAATATACTGCCTGAGGATTAAAAAAATTTATTTGGAGGCGGTTAAAAATGTTCGAAAATTACAGAAAATTTGAAACAGCATTTGCCGGAAGGCCATTAGTTGTAGAAACAGGAAAAGTATGCGGTCTGTCAAACGGTTCATGCTGGGTAAGATACGGCGAAACAGTAGTTATGGCAAACGTTACAGCAAGTGTAAAGCCAAGAGAGGGCATTGATTTTTTCCCTCTTTCAGTTGATTACGAGGAAAGACTATATGCTGTAGGAAAAATTCCCGGCTCATTTATGAAAAGAGAAGGAAAGCCAACAGAAAAGGCAATTCTTACTTCAAGAGTCGTAGATCGTCCTATCAGACCTCTGTTCCCGAAGGACATGAGAAATGATGTTTCAGTAGTAATGACAGTACTTGCTGTAGATCCTGACAATTCACCTGAAATTACAGGTATGATTGCAACATCTATTGCAATTTCAATATCAGATATTCCTTGGAACGGACCTATCGCAGGTGTAAGCATCGGTCTTGTAGACGGAGATCTTGTTTTAAATCCTGACCTTGCACAGAGAGCAAATAACGATCTTAACCTTACAATCGCAGCTTCTATGGAAAAGATAGTTATGATTGAGGCCGGTGCAAATGAAGTTCCTGACGAAAAAATGCTTGAGGCTATTGAATTCGGCCATGCTGAAATCAAAAAGATGGTTGCGTTTATCAGCGATATTCAGAAGCAGATAGGCAAAATGAAATTTGAATTTGAGTCACAGGAAGTTGACCACGATATGTTTGACGCAATAGAAGAATTTGCTGCAGAACGTGTTAAGGTCGCTCTTGATACAGACGATAAGACAGTAAGAGAAGAAAGACTCCAGCCGATAAAGGATGACATTCATGAAAAATTTGATGAGTTATATCCTGAAAAGGTATTAATGATAGACGAATGTATTTACAAGCTTCAGAAGAAGATAGTAAGAAACTGGCTTTATGAAGGCAAGCGTGTTGATGGCAGAGGAATAGACGAAATAAGACCGCTCAACGCTGAAGTAGGACTTCTTCCTAGAGTTCATGGTTCAGGTATGTTCACAAGAGGACAGACACAGGTTCTTACAATAGCTACTCTTGGCCCTATAAGTGATTCACAGAAGATAGACGGCCTTGACGAAGAAGAGACAAAGCGTTATATGCATCAGTATAATTTCCCTTCATATTCTGTTGGTGAGACAAAGCCAAGCAGAGGACCGGGAAGACGTGAAATAGGCCATGGCGCACTTGCAGAAAGAGCACTTGAGCCGGTTATTCCTCCGATTGAAAAATTCCCATATGCATTAAGACTTGTTTCCGAAGTTCTTTCATCAAACGGTTCAACATCACAGGGTTCTATCTGTGGTTCAACTCTTGCACTTATGGATGCAGGTGTTCCGATAAAGGCACCGGTTGCAGGTATTTCATGCGGACTTATCACAAAGCCTGACAGTGATGATTTTGCGACTATGGTTGACATTCAGGGACTTGAGGACTTCTTCGGAGATATGGACTTCAAGGTTGGCGGTACACATAACGGTATCACAGCTATTCAGGTAGATATCAAGGTTGACGGACTCACAATGCCTATTATAAGGGAAGCTTTTGAAAAGACAAGAAAAGCACGTTTGTATATTCTTGACGAAATAATGCTGAAGGCTATTCCGGAGCCAAGAGATCATGTAAACCAATACGCTCCTAAGATGCTTCAGACAAAGATTCCTGTTGACAAAATACGTGACGTAATAGGACAGGGCGGAAAGGTTATTCAGAAGATTTCTGCTGAATGTGAAGTTAAGATTGATATTTCAGAAGACGGCTCAGTATTCATTTCAGGAATCGATCTTGAAAAGACAAACAAGGCTCTTCAGGTAATCAACACTATAGTTCATGACCCTGAGGTAGGTGCGATATACAAGGGCAAGGTTGTACGCATCATGCAGTTCGGCGCATTTGTTGAAATAGCACCTGGAAAGGACGGCCTGGTTCACATTTCAAAGCTTGACAAGTCAAGAGTTGAAAAGGTAGAGGATATAGTTTCTATCGGTGACGAGATCGTTGTAAAGGTAATGGAAATTGACAGTCAGGGCAGAATAAATCTTTCAAGAAAAGATGCACTTGCTGATATAGAAGCTAAGAAATCATAATAAAAATTTTAAAATGCCGCACATGAGTTTATCTGCATGTACGGCATTTTATGTGTTTAGCAAAATGCTGATATTAATTCTTTCACATATCAATAAAATATCATTGCAAAATTTCTTAAAAGGTGATAAAATAATAACAGGATTAATATATGAAAGGTAGTTTTATTATGAAATATCTTGTACTTTTATGCGATGGTATGGCAGATTACCCTGTTGAGGAATTAGGCGGAAAAACCCCGTTGCAGGCTGCATATTCACCTAATATGGATTCGCTCGCAAAGGATGGTATTGTAGGTCTTGTAAAAACAGTATCAGATGATATGAAACCCGGAAGCGATGTTGCAAATTTATCTGTTCTTGGCTACGATCCACATAAATATTATACCGGAAGATCCCCTCTGGAGGCGGGAAGTATCGGTATCGACATGAAGGATACAGATGTATCACTGCGATGCAATCTCGTTACACTGACAGATGAGGCTGATTATGAGGATAAAACAATTGTTGACTATTGTGCAGGAGATATTTCAACTGAGGATGCAAAGATTTTTATAGATTATCTTGCAGAAAAGCTTGATAATTATGAATTTAAATTTTACAGTGGCATAAGCTACAGGCACTGTCTGATATGGAACAACGGTACACTTGATGTAGGAACACTTACACCTCCTCATGATATAACGGGAAATCCGATAAAACAATATGTTCCTATGCACCAAAACGCTCAGAAATTATATGAGCTTATGAAAAAATCATATGATTTACTAAAGGATCATCCGCTGAATAAGCAAAGAGAAAAGAACGGACTCAGACCGGCTAACAGTATATGGCTATGGGGTGAGGGTGTAAAGGCACAGCTTGACCCTTTTATGGAAAAGTTCGGACTAAAGGGTTCAATGATTTCTGCAGTTGATCTTTTAAAGGGAATAGGTAAATTCTCTGAAATGGATGTTATAAATGTAGACGGTGCAACAGGATATATTGATACAAATTTTGAAGGAAAAGCACAGGCTGCGATAAATGAGTTCAAAAACGGAAAGGACTTTGTATATATTCACGTTGAAGCGCCTGATGAATGCGGTCACAGAAATGAAACGGAAAACAAGAAGAAATCAATTGAGCTTATAGACAGGCTGATACTCGGCCCTGTTGTTGAGGCACTAAAGGAAATGGATGACTTTAAGGTTCTCGTTACTCCTGATCATGCAACGCCGCTTTCATTAAAGACACATACAAATGACCCTATACCGTTTATTATGTATAACAGTACAAAGAAACAGGACGGTCCTTCTGAGTTCAATGAGGATACTGCAAAAAAATCCGGATATTTCATTGAAACAGGCTTTACAATAATGGACAGGTTTGTTAATTGCTGAAAATTTTAATACATAAAAAAAATATTCCGTAAAGTTTCGAATACTTTACGGAGTATTTTTATGTTATTTTATGATAAATTGAATATTAAAAATATTATGAATAGACTGAATAGTAGGTGTAGCTGATATCGAGTGAGGATAAGTCAGCATTTTCAATAAGCCTGTTAGGAACTACTATAGCAAACTGATATTGCATAAGATCATTTTGAATTATCCTAGGTATGATTGACTGGATTTCTACAGAAATATTATTGTTTTTATTTGTAGTGATATTAAAAATCTTGTTTTTGGCACTGCCGGTTCCTTCAGAAGAATATACTAACACAAGAGTATTTTCTTTGAAAAACTTATCGGATATATTTAAGTCCGCAAAATCCATATGAAGCTTTTCAATTGTTGTATCATCAAATTGTTCCTTATATTTTTCAAGTTCATCTACAGAGCGGATAATTGCTGACGAATCATTCGAATACATTTTACTGTCCCAGCCTCCGCATGTATATGTTAAAACTTTGCATTTAAATAAATTGTTTTTTGGATTATAGTAATTAACATCAAATTTATCTACTCTATTATGACTAAGATATTTGTTAGGAATAGTGAAAGCAAGAATATTGCCTGTTGCATTACCTTTATTGCCTGAATCAAAAGAGGATATGTGTAAATTTAATACGCCTTTTTCATCAACAGTTACACTCGAAATTTGTTCACTTATAAAATCTGAACGTTTAGGACATGGAAGTATACAAAGAGAATTTTCCTTATAAAAGTCATCCTCCAGAACATTATCGCTGATATTAAGTGCACTGCAGATTTCATCAAACTCCTTACCTAATTCCAGCTTAATATCATCAAGTCCGTCATAATTAGTTGAGTTTATTACAGTAAGCATTCTTGCCGGAGTACTGAAATCAGAATGGCTGACTATACTTGCACAACTATAATCATAAGAATTAGAATCATTTGAATAAGGCATAGATAAATGCTTATCAACGAAATTAATATCGATGCCTGAAATGTCAACACCTTCAAGATATTTATCAGGAATAGAAACTGCCAGATGCCAGTTTGTTATATCATCTGTTGTTATATTAGGGATAACTGATGTAATTTCTAAGAACAACTGTTTGTCTGTGTTTATTTTAATATCTGATATTTCACAGTCTATGCTTCCTGAAACAAATGTAACAGGTACAATGATTACGGTATTATCCTTGAAAAATTCATCGGACAATTTTAGTTCAGAAGCGATTTTATCAATATTACATGGGTATTTATTAAAATCCTCCAGGGATTTTACGACGACAGGAGTCTTGCCAGGCAGATTTTCTATAACACCGCGTGTTCTGTATCCTGTAATATTACATTCAGAAATATCAAATGAGTCAGGATTTTCTTCCGGTCTTGTATTTGAGATATTTATTTTTGCAGATGTATCAATGCCTTCAAGATATTTGTTAGGAACAGCGACGCCCATATGCCACTCTGCCATCACGCAGTTGCCCACCTCAGGCGAGTGTGTTGAAATTTCTACAGAGATACCGGTTTCTTTATCAATGCTTAAATCTGTAATACTATTTGTATTGCTTCCTGAGCCTTCAGACTTTGCAACGACTATAAGAGTATTTTCCCTAAAGAAATCATCTGAAACATTAAACTCCGCAAATAAATCTGCGAGCTTACCGTCAAATAAATCACTGTACTCATTAAAATCATTAAGAGACGTAATAGCTCTTGCTGTCTGATGATTGTCATATCCATACAGGAAATCATGGTACATGGTTGTCTGTTTAATGACTGTCTTGCAGTCTTTGAAAACAAAGCTTTCATTTGAGTCTGATACATCAGCAACCGGTTTTCCAAGAATAACATCATCGTGCATAATATATTGCTTCATTGTAGCAAGATCCGGGATATTGACTTTACCGTCTGCATTTACATCAGCAGCTTTTTGCTGATGTTCTTTAAATGTAATGTCCTGTAGGAGATAAAGAGACATTTTGGTAAGATCATTTACCTGTGGAATGCCGTCACCGTCTACATCACCGTAAATAATGGCTGGCGTTTCCTCAGCGCTTATATAATTTATGCCGGGTGTAAAAAATAATGCAAATGCGGATATGCCTGCAATAATTTTTTCTGGTTTCATAATAAATTCCTCCTTGATTTAATATTTTTTATACGGAAAATGCAGTACAAATATATATTTCGGATAGTTATTTTTCTGTTTTTGTCGCATTGAGGCCAGCCTGAACCAGATCTTCGATAGTTATATTAGGGATTTTTAATGCTTCATCTATAGAATGAATTTCGGAGTGTCTGCTGTAATTCAATTTTACAGTGTATAAATCAAAATCAGTTACTATATAATTATAAACCTTTCCCTCATATATTTTAGACTTTGGATTATCGGAAGGATCACTCTGTGAAGCGTCAAATATTAAATTTATTGACAGGAGATACTCAATTGGTTTTGTAGTTACCACGTTTGTAGTTACTGCGTTTGTGGTTTCAGGAAATCCCGGAAAGCTTACCGACACAGTAACTTGCTGTGTTGTAAACGGGACTGTATTGATAACAGTAACTCCCATGCTGGTTGGCAATTCTATATGAGTGGACTGATTGTCTGATGAAGCCGGAGGCTCTGTTGTATGGGAAGGTGTATATGTTGTCTTTGGTTTATCCGGAATATCAGAACTAATCTTGTTTGTGGTCGTTGGAATTACGTCAGTCGATGAGATATGCATTGATGATGATTTTTCTGTTTGTTTTTTTGTTATAGCCTGTGAATTAAGTGATAACTCTGTTTTTACACTGTTTTCTGTACTTTGAACTGACTGACTTTCAACAGGCGGAACAGTTATTGTTGACTTTTCTGTTTCTTTTTCAGATACGGGCTTTGTTGTCACCGTGGTATCATCTGTCTGCTTAGTATACTCTGATGTATAGACCGTCACCTCTGCAAGCTTTATATCTTCAGGTCCCATTGGTTTGAATAGCTGAGAAACAATGACTGACAAAAAAGGAACAGCTATTACTGCGGCAGCAGCTGATATTTTAAGAATAATATTGCGGCGGCTTTTTTTTATCTGATTCTCTATTTCTGAAAAATTGCCGGGTGCGCAAGCATTGCATTCAGCTTTTATTTTATCAAGAATGTCTTTCTCAGTCATTGTTTTCACCTCCTGATATTTCAATAAGCTTTTTTATTGCATTGCTGTATTTCCAACGTACTGTTGCATATGGCCTTGATGTGATTTGTGCAATTTCAGAATGTGAAAATCCGTTTGAATACAATATTACTATTTCGCGTTCAGCTTCTTCAAGAGTCGACAGAAGAGTATTCAGCATCTCAGCGTCTGCTATTTTTGAATAACAGTCATCCGTACTTATGTTTTCATCAAGCTCCGCAAATCTTTTCCCATGATTTATACTGTCAATCGAAAGATTTCTTGCTATTGTCATTATCCATGCTTTCGGATTGTCATTTTTATATGTATCAGCTTTGTTCCACACACGCAGAAACGTGTTCTGAACTATATCTTCAGAGTCGCTGTGTGATTTTGTATATACATATGCAAGGCCGTAAACACAGCCCTTCATATCAGTGTATATTTTTTCGAGGGCTTTTGTGTCTTTTCCTTGTATTCGCAGGATAATGTCGTTTAGTTCTTCTTTTTCCATGGAATATTACCTCATTTTGAAACGTTTCATAAGTATAACGTGTATAACAGACAATATGTTTGAGATATAATTTAGTTTGTAGGATATAACAAATTAAATGATTATTATTGTAAGTAAAGCATATAAAAATGTGGAAATATTTAATCAGGGCAAATTTATCTGTTATGATAATTTTAAATATTGCAGGTCAATCTGTAAATTCAAATTGATATGTAATTTATTGAATATATAAAAAAAGCGGTGAGAGTGTCATCGCTTTTTTTATATACATTATTAACCGGTTATAACCTGCCAGATTACTCCGTACCATTCTCTGACCCAATATGTAGGCAGAAGGTAGTACGGGGTTTGTGCTGATACATTCCAGGTTTTAATATCGAGATTTTTTGCTATCATGGAGGCGCGCAGCTGATGGAACGAGTCGGTTATAATTACAGCTTCGTTTCCGAGCCCGTATTCTTCAAGAATTTTACGGGAAAATTCAAGATTTTCAGCTGTAGTTGAGGACTTATCCTCCATAATTATACGTGAAGAGGATATTCCTTTGGAAACAAGGAATTCCTTCATGCATTCGGCTTCTGAAATGTCTTCGTTTTCACCTTTTCCGCCGGAAACAATTATTATGGTATCTTTGTTTTCAGTCAGATATTCATATGCTGCATCGAGTCTTCTTTTAAGCATAAGACTGGGAGATGAACCGTTTACCTTGCATCCAAGCAAAATAGCTGTTTTGGGTGTATCAGGCTTGTTCAAGGATGATTTTACCATGAATGCGGATATCAGGGCTGCAAGAGTGAAGCATACGATAAAAAATGAAACAACAGCTGAAATTATTATTTTACCGGCTGTATGCTGCCATAAACTATGTGCAGCTGATGAAATCGGTTTGTTGAATATAAAGAATATAATAAATATGATGCCTATTAATACGCCGGATATATTTCCGATATTTTTGACTCCGAACTGAAACGGAAAAAAGAAAAAGATTATTATAGCCAGACTAACTGCAAATCCCGCAAATCTGACTACGGCATTTTCAATATAAAACATTTATATATTTTCCTTTATAGCATGAGCGAGCTGGTCAGGGCATGAGGTAAACTTTGTACCGCATCTGATATTCTGAAGCTTTTCAATAATCTTATCAGCAGGCAAACCTTCAACAAGCTTTGAAATTCCCTGAAGATTGCCGTTGCAGCCTCCGATAAATTTTACATTAGTAACAATGTTATCCTCAATATCAAAAGTAATCTGTCGTGAGCAGACGCCCTTTGGGATATATGTAACGGTCATTTTAAATATCCTTTCTTAATTTACGTTTTAAATGTTATGCAGAACCTCTTTTGTTTGAAAGCTTTATTATTTTATCGAGATTTTCCTTTGTTGTCAGGTGACTTCCCAGATATGCAGGCTTTGAATTATATAATCCATGGAAGTCTGAGCCGCCTGTAACAATAAGATCATATTTTTTTGCTATTTCAAGTAATCTCTGCTGATCCTCTTCTTTTGCTGTGTGGTGATATACCTCGACTCCGTCAATTTTACCCTGCTCTGCAAGGCCTTCAAGAAGCTCTATACTGTTGTACTGAACAGGATGAGCCATAACAGCAACGCCTCTTGCAGAATGAATAAGGTCAAGAACAAATTTTACATCCGGATATTCACGTTCAACAAGGCATGTTCCGTTTTTTAAATTAAACAACTCGTTGTTTAATTCTCCGTAAAATTCAAGCGCATAGCCATAATCAATGAGTGCTCTCATTATGTGCTGTTTAAAAATACTTTTGCTTCCTGTTGAATGTTTGAGAACATTTTCAGCTGTTATCGGGTACAGCTGCATAACTTTTTCAATCATTTCCTTTGAGCATGATTTTCGGATTTCGCATGATTTAAGGCAGAGACCTTCCAGTCTGTCAGGTTTTTTCGGTGCGTAGCAAAGAATATGTACCTTTTGATTACGCTCCTTATCCCATGCTGACATTTCCACTCCTTGTATAATTTTAACTCCGTATCTTTCTCCGAGTATGGAAGCCCTTGAAAAAGAAGCAAGAGTGTCATGATCTGTTATTGACAAAAAGTCAATACCGGTTCGTTTTGCCTGAATAACAACATCTTCTATTCCAAGTGAACCGTCGGAAAGTGTTGTATGGCAATGTAAGTCAATTTTCATAAAATTCATTCCTTTCAGAGCATTATTGTGATAATATGGTGTTGGATATAATATTTGGTTGGCAGGTTGGTTTTAATAATATATGTTTTATAGATACTAATATTATAATTATACTATATTTGCGATTGTATTGCAAGTTTTTTGTACACAATGGAAAAAAGTTTTTTATCGGAGGGGTTAGGCACGAGTTGATGGGGCTTTCCGGTCGTGCATTTAACCTTCTGGTATATGTGAATGAATAGTAAATATTTTATCAATATTTTCAAAAAATAAATTGACATATAACAGAGATTAATGTATAATTAATCATACATTAGCATAACATTGGTGGATTTACGGGATTTTAAAATAAAAATACAAAGGAGATAATAGTTGCTTGGATGCGATAGGTACAGTTATAAGCGGAAGATATGAGATTATATCACAGATCGGTGTCGGCGGAATGAGTGTTGTATATCTTGCAAAGGATAAAACACTTGGCTCATTCTGGGCGGTAAAGAAGGTAAGAAATAATAACGATTCGCTTGTTGAGTCGTTTAAAAAAGAGGTTGAGCTTCTGTCGTCACTTTCACATTCTGATATTCCGAGAATAGTTGATTCGGTTACTATTGATGATGATTATTTTGTTGTAATGGATTTTATAGACGGGACGTCGCTGGCAACAAAAGTAAAGGCTGAGGGAATCGAGCCGGAGGAAAATGTAATCGAATGGGCTAAGATGCTTTGCGATATCCTCTATTATCTTCATACTGTTTACGATTCGCCTATTGTTTACCGTGATCTTAAGCCGGCCAATATTATGCTCCTTCAGTCGGGAAAGGTCAAGCTTATTGACTTCGGAATAGCAAAAAAATGCGTCCGTGGACAGAAACAATTAAACGGAAATATAGGAACAAGAGGTTATGCAGCCCCTGAGCAGTACAGGGACGGAAGCAATATTTTTGATGAACGCACGGATATTTATAGTGTCGGTGCAACGCTGTACTATCTGCTTACAGGCCGTGAACCTGCAATAGGAAAAGACGGTCTGGATGATATGAGAGATTTAAACCCTGGCATTTCGGAGGGAATGGAATATATAATAAATAAGTGTACAAGAAGCTCGCCAGATGACAGATATCAGAACTGCATGGAGCTTTTGTATGATCTTGAAAATATAGATATGCTCAATTCTGCTTACCACAAAAGAGTATTCTGGCGCCTTGTTATATTTATTGTATCGCTTTGTCTTGTGGCTTCATCTGTTATCTTTACGGTATCGACGTACAGATATAAGATTCAGTCAGAAAATCAGAATTTTCAGAGCTTTAAATATGATGCACTTGTGTATGAAATGAGTGATGATTATGCGGAGGCTGCTGAATGTTACAGAAAGGCGATAAGCTACAAGCCTGAAGATTATGATACATATATGAAGCTTTTTTATTGTCTTACAAATCAGGGAATATCTGATTCGGAGCTTTTTGATTTTTATATGAAATCCGCAATAGACGAATTTATGACCAACTATATTGAAAATTCAAATGCGGTTATGTACCATGATCCGAAATTAATGTTTCAGATTTCAAAAAAATGTGTACAGCTTGCAAATGAGATGTATGCCGAATATGCATATACATATCTTGAGCTTATAGAACTGTCAGACGAATATTTAAACGGTGAAATATCAAAAGCACAGGTTGCGATATATAAGGTTATGGCAGCAAGTTATGCGAAAAATTATGATTTTTCATATACGATAAATGCAGAAAAGGATACGGAAGACCTGAAAGCACTTACAGTCGGCTCAAATCTTTCACCACAGGAGAAAATAGAAAATTACTATGTTATTCTTGCTCAGTATATGAACAACGGTGATTATAGTGATTTCTGGAATACATACAGATATGCCGTTGATGTTATTTCTGAGGAGCTTCAGTATGATGAGTACGAAAAAGCAGATGTTATTCCGCTGAGCCTTCTGATTATTACGGGGTGCTACAAAAGTGCAAATAATGTCCGTGATGATGATAATCTGAAAAAAGAAAGGTATCTCGCATCAATAGAATGTTTTGATATAACCGATAAAATAGAATTTAACGTTTCGTCTGACTATATAAAAATTAAAGCGAATTCATATTTTAACATTTATAAAATTATGAAGGAGCAGGACCAGATAAACGACTATTCACGTGAATGTCTTGAAAATGCAATAAAGTATTTTAAAATGCTTTCCGGTTACGATGTTGACATGGATATTTATTATGATGAGCTCAGGAGGTTCGAAGATAATGGATGATATAATTATATATATCGGATTTATTCTTATCGGAGTGACATGCATTTTATCGGCATCACTTTTTGTTAAACTGAAAATTCCTGCAGTAATAAGCTATATGTTTAAATTTAAAAAAGGTGACCGCTATTATCTGAAAATGCAGAGAAGAAAAAACAAGCCGACAGTATCGGGAAAAACAAAAGTAACAGAACAGACTGCACCGGCTACATCTTATGAAAAGACAGAGATAATAACTTCGGTTGAAAATTATGCAATGGCGCTGCTTAGCGCAGACAGTACTGTTGTGCTTGACGATATGCAGATGACAGAATTTATGAAGGATGAATGATAAATGCTTTATACATTATACCTGAATTTCAGAAATAAAATTATTGAATACACTCTTCCTTCGTGTAACAACAGAAAACTGTCTGTTGATATTTCTTCAAAGCTTGGTATAGATGACTGTTGTCTTAGCCTTGAAATAATGGACAAGGTCTGGCGCATTCGCTCAGACCAGAAGCTTATGATTTCAGATGCTGAAACCGGAAATGCAGAAAATGATATTGTACTTGAAGACGGAAAGACAATAAACGTAAATATAAGAAAGACAGCAGTATCCTTTGCTGTCCTGGTTGTTGCGGTTACTGAAAACATACATTGCTTCAGAAAATACAGCATAAGTGATACTGTAAAAATAGGAAATGATGAAAATGCCGAAATAAATATATGCGACGAATTCGTAAGCAAGAAGCATGCAGTGATAAGCCTTACAGACGGAAAAGCTGTAATAACTGATTTCAGTAAAAACGGAATTTATATAAACAATGCACGTGCAGGTTCTGAGACTGTACTCGAAATATTTGATATCATCTATATATTCGGAACAAAAATAATATATTTAGGAAACGTTCTTGCCGTCAATAATCATGAAAAAACAAATGTATCGCTTGCTACGTCTGATATGAGTGATTACTGTGTTCCGGATATATCAGAAACAGACGGATTATCCTCATGCCCGCCGAGAATTCGTGCAGATTATGACAATTCGAAATCTGTAATCGAATCCCCTGAGCTTAAAAGTACGGATAACAATAAAAAATATGATATTTACGGACTTATAAAATTAATGATGCCGTCAGCAGCGATACTGTCATCATCCGCGAATTTCAGAGGAGATTCTGTTAATATTGCAGGCATGATAGGAGGATTTGCCTTAATTTCTGTTGCCGGAGGAGCCGCCTTTAGTTTTTTCTATGATATGTCGGCAAGACATTTATCTAAAAAGAACAGGCTTTATAATGAAAATATATTAGATGCATATTTTGCTCAGAAGGAAAAAGAACTTAAGGAAAAACAGCAAAAATACCGGAATACAGTAAACAGCCGGTTCATAAGTACTGATGAGCTCACTGATATTTCTGATACCGGAAGCCCGTATTTGTGGAACAGAAGCAGAAACGATGATGACTTCCTTAAAATACGCCTGGGAACCGGACAGTCAGATTTCAGCAGATATATAGAAGTATCGCAGAATGCTTTAAAAAACGATAATTATTTTAAAACACGCGCGTGCGATCTCATGAAAAAGTTCAAAAGAATAAATGACATTGTAATTTGCGCTGAGCTGTGTTCTCAGAAGATATTCGGACTCATAGGGGAAAACGGCAGAATTTATGAAACGGCAGGCTGTATAGCCGTACAGACGGCTGCTTTTCACAAATGCAGCGATGTAAGAATCATGGTGTTTTACGACGAATCAGAGTCTGGATATTTCAGCTGGATGAGATGGCTCCCACATACATTTTCAGCAGGAAAAAAGCAGAGGTATGCTGCGGATTCATTCAATTCATATAAAAATATTCTCTTTATTCTTACCGATGAACTCAGCCGCAGGACAGAGAGCCGCAATGAAGGATACACAGGCAGATTTTTCCCTCATTATGTTGTTTTCTGTTCGTCTGAAAAAATATTCAGAAACGAGACAGTTTTAAAATATATAGCCTCATCAGAGGAGCTTGGCGTAACGTTTATACTCATGTATAATAATTCTCAGAAGCTCCCTAATCAGTGCAGTACAGTAATATCAAGGATAAAAGGCGAAGAAGGTATATTCAGACTTGATGAAATCTGTGATAAAACGGCCGGTATTAATTTTGATGACATTTCATATAAAAAGGCTGACTGTTTTGCAAGAAGACTTATCGGGTTGTATGAGGAAGAAAACAACATGGTTATGCCGGACAGAATCAATTACTTTGATATGATATCCGTCAGGCATCCTGAAGAAATTGATATTTTAAAAAGCTACAAGATGAACAGGGCATATGAGAGTATCTGTGCGTGTATAGGTGTGTCAGACAATAACAAGCCTTTCTGTCTTGACATTCATGAAAAAAAGCACGGACCGCATGGCCTTGTGGCAGGTACGACCGGTTCAGGAAAATCAGAAGCACTTCAGACAATGATAGTTTCCATAGCGATGAACTATCATCCTGACGAGATATCATTTGTACTGATAGATTATAAAGGCGGAGGAATGTCGGATATTTTTGAGTGTCTTCCTCACACGGCAGGCATAGTCACAAATATTACTGATATATCCGAAAACGGATGCAGTCAGGCAAGACGTGCCTTGATTTCAATAAAAAGCGAAATCAAAAGAAGACAGAAGATATTTAAAAGCTATAATCTTAATCATATTGATGCGTATATGCAGCTTTTCAGAGCGGGAAAAACATATGAGCCGCTTCCGCATATAATTATCGTTGTTGATGAATTTGCCGAACTGAAAAAAGAGCAGCCGGATTTCATAAGTCAGCTTGTAAGTACGGCACGTGTAGGAAGAAGTCTCGGACTCCATCTTATTCTGGCAACACAGAAGCCGACAGGTGTCGTTGATGAACAGATATGGAGCAACTCAAGGTTCAGGCTTTGTCTGAAGGTCCAGGATAAAACAGACAGTATAGGAATGCTTAAACGTCCTGAGGCGGCTTCACTTACAGTTACCGGAAGGGCATATATACAGATCGGGAATGATGAGATATTTGATATGGTGCAGACAGCGTATTCCGGTGCAGTCTATAATTCCGATGACAGCTTTGCCGACAGAGAAAGCAGCGCATATATGATAGATATTGACGGCAATGATTCTGTTATAAGAGCGCTGCAGAGCAGGGGAGAACAGAAAACCACACAGCTTGATGCAATGGTAAATCATATAATAAAAACATGCAGTGAAAACAATATAAGCTGCTGCAGAAAATTATGGCTTGATCCCCTTCCGTCCGTTCTCAGCTGTGAGGATGCGGCAAAATTCGGACAGTCTGATTTTTCATCAGGTCTTGTATGTGTAATAGGCGCTGTTGACGATCCGGAAAATCAGAATATCCGTCCTGCAGTACTCGATATGTATGAAAATGAAAATATTATTATAGCAGGAAACACAGGGAGTGGAAAAACAACTCTCATTAATACAATGCTCTGCTCGCTTTTGGAAAACTATCCTCCTGAAAAGGTAAATTTATATATTTTTGATTTTGCAGGTGGTTTATTTGACGTATACAAAAAAGCACCTCACTGCATTGATGTATTTTCATCTGTAACAGACAGCACAATGAAAAGCTTTTTCAATAATATTTTTAATGAGATTCATGAGCGAAAGCTTTTGTTTATAAAGGAAGGCGTAAGCAATTACAGGGACTATTCAGCGGTTAAAAGCAATATGCCTTCATTGGTTATATGTTTTGACGGATATTATTTGTTCAGAGAGCTTTATCCCGAAAACGATGATGATTTTATGAGAATTTCAAGAGACTGTGTAAAATATGGAATATACATTATTGTATCTGTAAAGCAGATTTCCGATATGAAATTTAAAACACGCCAGAATTTTAAAACAATAATTCCGCTCTGTCTTAATGATTTTACGGAATATAACGATATATTCGGACTGCATATAAATTTTGATATGCCTCAGTGCCCGGGAAGAGGTTTTATAAAATACGGTAAAGTGATGGAATTTCAGACCGCTGTATGCTTTAACCCGGATTCTGCATCAGACAGGATAAAGCAGATGTCAGAAAAATTTGAGTTTATTTCATCAAAATATTCTGATTCTGTAAATAAGAAAAGCGGTGCGGTAAATAAGTACAACAAAGATTTTTATTGTCTGCATTTAAAAAATATTTCTCATTCTGATTACTCGGAATTTGCAGACAGCGTCATAAATGATTATCCTGATGTTTATATATGGGCAGATAAAAAAATAAACCTGAGTTACTCAGCCGGCGGCAACAATGTCAAGGAATTTATAGGTGCCGACGGGGCTTATGATATGCTTGTAAGCCTGAAAAACGAGTTTATGGCAAGAAATCAGGAACGCAAAAAATACGGAAGAAGTACATATAAAAATCTCGCAGTGATAATCTGCAGCATGGCGGGTTTCTGCAGGTGCATTTATGATGACGGGTACAAAGAAGATATGAGCGGTATAACGGAAATTTTCTTCAGAGAAGGAAGCGGACTCGGAATCAGCTTTATATCTGATATTGATACCGGAAGCAGGTATATTGATACGGAGGCGGCCAGAATATTTATGTCATATAATACAGGGGTAGATTATGCTTAATATATTTATCTATAACAGGGAAAAGGAAAGAGCGGCTTCTTTGAAAAAGAAATGCATTGCTCATATTGAGAAAACCGGAAAAAAATCAGAAGCCATAAAGGATTTCTCGGACTCAACCGAGCTGTATACAGCCATAAGCTCGAATGATAAAATTTCACTGTATATGCTCAAAAAAGACAATGTCCTAAAAAAAATTTCCGGCTGTATAAGGGAGATAAACGACATGAGCTATATCGTTCTTATACTTAACAGACCTGAGGAAATGCTTGAATCTATAACGCCGGCAGCAAGACCGTCCGGAATATTGCTTGATAATTCTGATGACCAGCGTCTTGGAGCTGTTCTTGATGAAATATACGCTGACTATGCCAGACTTCCCGGTGTTTCGGAACAAAACAGCTTTTACAGCTTCAGAATAAGAAGCATAGATTATAAGGTTTTGTTCTGCAGAATGCTGATGATAGAGGTTCAGAGCAAGAAAATAACAATCAGAACAGAGTCACAGATATTTGAGTTTTATGACAGTCTTGAGAACGTAATGAAAAATGCCCCTGATTATTTTATCAGGGTGCACAGAAGCTTTGTGGTAAATACGAATTTCATCAAAATAGTAAACTATGGTGAAAAAACAATATATATGAATGACGGCTCGACAGTATTCTTTTCAAGGACATACAGCAATACAATAAAAGAATATCTTCGTAATACATTAAAGGAGAATTTTTTCTGATGCTTTCATACAGATTAAAAACAAAGGAGCTTATATTTATGCTTGACTGTTTTGGCCAGGTAAACAGTCTGCCGCAGGGATTCGGAAATATATATATTGATGTCAGGCAGCATGGGGAGATTGCCTGGAGGCTTCATCGGAACGGAATGATTACATATATAAACGGTACGGCTGTTACAGACAGAATATTATCCGATATATTTAAAAATATTTATTCATCGGAATTTATTGCAGCCGACAGTAATCTTGATATATGGATTTACTGTTCAGATTTTATCATAGTAACTATTGAACGTGACAGACTGTGCTCTGAGGATTATATCATGACACCTTTGCAGAATGCAGAGGAGCTTAAAGAAAAATTAACGGAAAACGGGTATTCGGAAGCATCCTTTGATCTGTACAGGGGCGGCAGTGAAAGATATAATCTGGATGAATTTACAAAGCTTTTAAAAGGTGATCCGTATGAAAAATGATTCTGTGATTATAGAAATATCATGTCCTGCGACATCAAGAGCATATGATTTTGTCATCTGCAGACAGATGAAAATATCTGATGTAATAGAGAAGGTATCGGATGAAATAATGGAATTTGAGGTCAATAAAAGTCTGTTTACTGATGTAAATTTACTCGAACTTTTTTCTGAATTTTATAAATCTTCACTTGACAAAAGTCTTAAAATATATGATTATAATATAAAAAGCGGATGCAGGCTCATGCTTGTCTGAAACAGGAGGAAATTATGAACGGAGAAATAAAAACAGCCCTTGCAGAGCTTGACGAAAATGTTCAGGAGCAATTCACTCAGATACGGAAAATAAACACCTTGCTTTCCCAGGCATGGATCTCTGAAGCGTCAGCTGTATGTATGGAGCGTGCACGGAAAATAAGCCTTGCAATTTCACAGATAAGTGATGAAATAATAAATATATCTGCTACAGGAGACACAGAATGGAAATGAATTTTTCACATGAATTTTTAAAAAAAAATGCTCATGAGCTTGAGATGAAAAGTAACGAATGGAATAAAACAGTTGATGAGATACAGAGGCTTTCTGAAAAAACAAAGTACTCTGAGGATTTAAAGCCTGAAATAAAAAAATTGTTTTATGCAGGCTCAGTAATAAAAGAGTATGCAGATCTTTTGCAGTATGTAACGGATGAATACGATAAAAACGAAAAATCTTTAATTCACAAATTTGAGGTGTAATATGGATGATATACTTAAAATATATTTACAGATGATACATCAGTATGAAAAATTAAGCATGATCCTGAATGATATTACAACAGTAAGTGGAGAACTGAAGAATAACTGGAAAAACGATTCAGGGAGACTTTATGAGGCCTCCCTTAATGAAACCCAGCAGTATATACAGAAGGTTTTAAGTGACTTCAGGATACGGATGGAAGAAATAAAAAAAATCGCAAAAGAGCATTCAATTGATACAGGCATACAGCAGGGTGAAAATTCAGATAATATTTTACAGAAGTTTTCTTTTTAAAATAAATCAGGAGGAAAAAAAGTGGACAAATTTTTACTGTCATCTGACGAGCTTTCAGAATGTATACAGGGATACAGAGTATTATCGGATTCTATGATAAACGATCTTAAAATAATAAAAAGAATAAAGCAGCAGCTTGATAAAAATAACCGTACATATGAACATATATGTATGATCGAGAATGATATAAACAAGCAGATAAACAGCATCGATACGCTTGTAGCTTCACTTGATGAAAGTCTGAAAAAATATACTGATACAGAGCTTTTAATATTTTCGCATATTCAGAAAAGGCTTTTTATGAATTTCGGTCCGGACAGTCTTAATGATGTTATTGTTGAGCGGGAATGTGAATTTTCTGAAAGTATGCTGCTTGAAAACCATACATTAAGACATGAGGAATGGCTTTTGGGGCTTGTATCGGAAAACAAGAATCATAAAGGGGGATAAATATTTTGAAAAGGAAAATATCTTTTACAGCACTCGGAATAATTTTTATTCTTCTTCTGATTCCGATAAGACCTGCCATTGTTAACGCGGATGATAAATCAGAGGTTATGTATTCATATCAGGAAAATGAAAATCTTAACTTTTTCATAAACCTTCCGTACAAAAATCTTAGTTTGGAAAAATGTCTTATTGACAATCAGGAAGCACGGATATCCGAATTTTACACACTTGAAGATGACAGCCGGGCAGAGACAGTTTTTTTATTTGATGAATATGTTTTTACAAATAATTCTGATATCCAGAAAAAAGCTTTGCAGATAACAAAGGATATTCTTAAGAATGCCGGAAAAAATGAGATGTTCTGTGTTGCTTCTTTTGGAGATGACAGACTGACAGTTGCAACTGATTTTACAGACAATCAGCTTGCAGCACTTGAGGCCTCAGAAAAAATAGAATACAATTCATTTGCTTCAGATATTTATAACGGTATAAGGCATATGAGTGCCGGAATAAATGACAGGGACCAGGCAGTTTTCAGAAGAATCGTAGTTTTTACGGACAGCAGTTCTGTTAATTCTTCAGATATACCGAAAAACGATAAAAGTATCAGATATCCTGTCTGTTTTATTCTTATGGATAAAGATGAAAAACCGTTGTATGATGATCATATTTCGTCTGATTTCTTTTTTTCCAGGTATTACAGATGTACCGGAAATACAGACTGTGCAACTGTTGCAGAAAAAATAAATGATTTTTCCGGAGTTTATTTCTGCAAAGCAAGTATTCCGGAGACACTTCTTGAGACTGATGACGACATAACGGTTAAAATGGAATTTGAGGGAGAAAACCAGTCAGTGTCAATAGAATCCGTTGCACAGATAAAATCATATATTAAGCCTGAGACCGAGGAAAAGGAAAAAAATAATATAACACTTATGGCAGCAGTTTTTGCGTTCATAATTATTATTCTGTCATCAGTTATTATTATTTTTATGAGGAAACTGAAAAAAGAAGAAAAAAATGAATCAGCTCAGAAATCAGCAAAGACAGCAGTCCTGCCCGGAGCTACAGAAATACTAAAGACCACAGTATTGTCCGATTCAACGAGAATACTTCTTGACGATATGTACCAGTGTAAAATAATACTTACAGATGTTGATAATCCGGGTAATGTAATAGAAATACCGTCAGTCGGTGAGGCAATAATAGGCAGAAACAGCCAGCTTTCAGACTATGCAATACTGCATGAAAAGAGTATTTCACAAAAACACTGCAAGATATTTGTGAGAAACGCATGCGTGTATGTTATTGATCTCGAATCTTCAAATCATACATATGTAGACGGCGAAATGGTAGAGGATGAAACGGAACTTACAAATGGATCAGTACTCCGTATAGGCAGGCTTTCATTTGAGGTTGGGATTATCCCTATTTAAGAAGACAATATTAGAAACTAAGAACTAAATATAAATTTGCATGAAAAAACCACATAAAACTTTTAAGTATTGAAGTTTTATGTGGTTTTTAGTGTGGCAATGTGTTGCAATATAACATATTGTAATTGTGAAACGTGATAAATGTGCCTATTTCATCTTAAATACTAGAGAAATTTTATGTTAGAGACCACCTATTCTGTCGTCCAAAAGTGAACGTATTTTGTCATCGGTAGGCACTGTATTTTGTCAAGGGCCTCATAAAGCAGAATGACACCCCCTCCCGGAGATGTCAATCTCAATCTAT
>JAEWXO010000055.1 GCA_023458875.1 Bacillota bacterium
CGCCGTGAAAGGGCAGCGTCTTAACCTCTTGACCAACGGGCCATATAATAGCGGCAGTGGGATTCGAACCTACGACCAATCGGGTATGAACCGAGTACTCTAGCCAACTGAGCTATGCCGCCATTTACTTTTATGTCGTTTAGCGACTTAATAAGTATACTACGATTTAAGCAATATGTCAACATAAAAATTAAAAAAATTCTGATTCTTTTTAAATTTGTTGAAAATAAATAATACCGCACAAAAATAATAAGAATAAATGTCGATATTTGAGCTTTGATGTGTAAATCAGGCGTAGTTTTATAATACATCCTGTTTTGTTTATAGCAAAATAAACTAATACAGAGAAAATATGTTTATGTTAAAATAATTACTGTTTCATATTATTCCGGTTCCCTATATAGTGTTTAAAATGAGTTGATATTTGAAAAAATTATTTCGGCTTTCTTTTATGATAGCTTACGAAATCAAAACGAATCTGTTCGGTTATAAATTCGAGCATTTCTGTCGTTGACTGAAGAAGATCATCTATAGTGTCGGTATCAATATCAAACGGAATATCGGCAGGGTATCTTGTTTCGATGTAGAATCTGTTAAGTGACGAGCTTTTTGATACCCATTGTCCAAAGTGACTGTCGCAAAGAACAGCCTGTTTACAGAGCCATGTGAGGTTGTGACCGTCATACAGTTTATGCTTTTTGAAAAGCAGATAGCCTTTAAGTGCTTTTTCTATACACTGTTGGCAGTGAAATGCTGCCAGACTGTAACAGCGTGTATCCTTTATCAGGTTTTTTACCGCAAGGTAGTCGAGATTAGCGTGAAATAACCAGTCAAAATATCTGCGGCTGTCGTTGTCCTTATATCCTCTGCCCATAAATATAAACTCCTGTATTGTATATTTTCCATGCGAATGTTCCTATTTCAGTACGCAAAGAGTCCCATTCGGATTGTTTATATAAAACAAGGTCATATGGAATTTCGCTGTCAACCTTCATATAAAGCTTATATTCAAGCTCAGAGGTACTTGGGACATTGTCATCGACTATTATGGCAAGCTTGAAGCTTACTACGTCGCCGGAGGTATTTATTTTATTGCTGACAAGAATGATGTTCAGTGGTGAACAGATTTTTTGAATCTCATCAGCGACATTTTTAATAAATTCATTTTCATTCATAGTGATTTGTGATTCTCCTTTAAATATTTGGGGGTTTCGCTTCTGAGGAAGCGGGCAGGGATTTCGACTCAGCACGAGTCGACCAGGCTTTCCGGTCGCCCTGGACCTTCGGAGGACACCCTACACCTTCGGGTAGGGCATGCGCCTTAGGGGTTATATTTCTGCAGAGGCGTGGCGGGTTACGTGGCAGCCTACGTTTACAGCTACAGGGAGGCCGGCAATGTGGGTTGGGTGCTCTTCGATGTTTACGGCAAGGGCTGTAACTGTTCCGCCAAAGCCCTGAGGGCCTATTCCGAGGCGGTTTATGCTGTCGAGCATCTGTTTTTCAAGAGATGCATATAAAGGCTTTTCGTTTCTTACCGATATATCACGGCACAGGGCTTTTTTGGCAAGAAAAGCACAGTGCTCAAAGCTGCCGCCGATGCCTACGCCTACAACGATAGGAGGGCAAGGGTTGCTTCCGGCATCTGAAATAGTATCTGTAACATATTTTATAATGTCGTCGGTTGTTGCCGATGGAGTGAACATTTTTATTGATGACATATTTTCACTTCCGAAGCCCTTAGGACAGACATCTATTTTTACTTTATCTCCGTCTGCTATTGTGGTGTGTATGACAGCAGGTGTATTGTTTCCTGTATTTACACGTTCAAGAGGGTCGCCGACAATGGAACATCTGAGATATCCGTCCTTATAACCTCTTGCAACACCGTTATTTATGGCTTCATAGAGATTTCCGCCTTCAAAATGAACGTCCTGGCCTATCTCAATAAATATGATCGCCATACCGGTATCCTGACATATTGCGATATCGCAGTCCTTTGCGGCCTGAATATTGCTGCAAAGATCGTCAAATACCGACTTTCCTGAAGGAGACTGCTCAATATTTTTACATTCGTAAATACGCTGCTCAAGGCTTTGAGGAAGTATTCTGTTTGCTTTTATACAAAGCTCTCTTACTTTGTCTTCAATAATATCAACATTTATATTTCTCATATTTATGACCTTCTTTGGTATAATGTTATTTCTCCGTTTATCATTACAAGTGAAGGATCACTCATAATATCAAGAGGATCGGAGCTGTAAAGCTGAATATCAGCGTCCTTGCCTGCCTCAATGCTTCCTGTCAGGTCTGCTATTCCTGTTATTTCGGCAGCGTTTATGGTGATTGCGCGCAGGGCCTCGTTATAGTCAAGTCCGCCCTTTACTGCAGCAGCAGCATTTACCGGGAGATACTGAATGGGAATAACAGGGTGATCAGTGCATATGGCAGTCTTTACACCGTGATTATAAAGCTCACCGGCTGTTTTTATACTGTGATTGCGAAGCTCAGGCTTTGAACGGTCGCACATTACAGGGCCTATTATTGCATAGGCGTTATCTTCTGCTATAAGATCAGGTATAATATGTCCTTCTGTTGCATGAACAAGCACAAAATCAATATTAAATTCCTTTGATATGCGTATGGCTGTAAGAATATCATCAGCACGATGACAGTGAAAATATGCTTTCTGCTCATGATTTAAAAGGGGAATTGTTGCTTCAAGCTTTATGTCAAACTCAGGCGGATCGTTGTTTTCGCTGTCTTTTATATAGTTCTGGGTGTCTTCAAGATATTTTGCGGATTTTGATAGGTGTTCGCGTATAAGTCCTACGGTAGCCATTCGTGTTATCGGTGTCTCATCCCTTTCGTTATAAGCTGTTTTGGGATTTTCACCAAGTGCGAATTTTATTCCGGAGGTTCTTACTGTCATTTTTTCAATGCGTCTGCCGTTTGTTTTGATTGCATATATCTGGCCGCCTATAGGATTGGCGCTTCCAGGAGAGCTTAATACGCATGTTATTCCTCTGCTGCGTGCCTCTTCAAAACAGTGGTCAAACGGGTTTATTCCGTCTATTGCTTTTATATGAGGAGTAACTGGATCTGTCTGTTCATTGCAGTCATCAGACTCAAAGCCTACGCCGTCACCTATTATGCCAAGGTGTGTATGCGCATCAATGAATCCCGGAATAAGCATCTGTCCGCATGCATCTATATCATCTTTTGCAGGAGATATTTTCCCATTGCCTATACCGGTTATTTTACTCCCGGTTATTTCTACCCAGCCGTTTTTTATAACGTCATTTTTTTTATTCATTGTGTGTATCTGTGCATTGTAGATTTTCAAAGTATCACCTTACTTTTTAATAAGCTTTAATTTTGATATAATATCTTCACATATCTTTGATGCAGTAGCGTCTGCGTTTATAGATACAGATGAATTTTTAAGATATATGCTTTGTCTCTGATCAAATATATTTTTCAGCTCTTTTTTTGAATTGTTCATTACGAGAGGTCTGTTTTTGTCACCTTTGATTCTTTCATAACATGTCTGAAACGATACGTCAAGGAATATTACTTCGCCGTTCTGATTTGCAATTTTTGCACTGTTATCGTTAAGAATTGTTCCGCCTCCACACGCAATAATATTATTCTGACAGGAAAGCTCGATTATGGCTGACGCCTCGGCTTCTCTGAAATAAGCCTCTCCCTTTGAAGAAAATATTTCAGGGATGCTCATTTTTTCCTTTTCGGTTATATATGAGTCAAGGTCTGTAAATTTCATACCCAGTCTGCCCGAAAGCATGGTGCCTATTGTTGATTTTCCGCATCCCATAAATCCGCATAGATAGATTGTCATCTGAAGTCACCTGCTATTATTTTATTCGTTTTTTCTATTATATCGTTTACCTGATCATCTGAATAATGCGCATCATGCCATATTTCATGTGCCCTTACTGCCTGATAAACGAGCATTGCTGTACCGCCTGAAGCCGGTTTACCAAGTTCTCTTGCCGTTCTGACAAGCATGGTTTCAACAGGGTTGTATACTACATCAAATACACTGCCGCACTTTTTTATAACTTCACGTGATACGGGACAGGCGTTTATTTCAGGATACATTCCGACAGGAGAAGCGTTTATAATTAAATCGTAACTGTCGCATACCTGGTTTATATCGGTTATTTTTATCTGTGAAACGGAATACAGGACATTTATCTCGGCAATCAGAGCATTTGCGGCATCTATGGCTTCAGGTATTATTGCAAGTGTCAGGTCTGCATGATGACGTGCCGCTTCTATGGCTATCATTCTGCCGACACCACCGCAGCCGATAATCATAACCTTTCCGGAGAGCGGCATGGATTTTACGGAACGCAGAAATCCGTCACAGTCAGTGTTATAGCCGATAGATTTTCCGTTTGTGTTATGTACGCAGTTTACTGAACTGTAACGTCTGGCGGATTCATCAAGAATATCTATGAATGGAATAATATCTCTCTTATATGGAATAGTTATATTATAGCCGCACAGCTGTCTGAGTGAGGTAGCAGCAACGCTGAAATTTTCATAAGGTATGTCTGTACAGTCATATTCAGCCTGTATATTGCTTAGTCTGAACAATTCCGAGTGGATGAAAGGAGACATTGAATGTCCCAGAGGATGACCGATAAGTGTATATTTCTGCATGTTTAAAATCCTCCGTATAAATTAAAATTCTGCATTTTCAAGTGTCTGAACACTTTCGATGTTAAATGCAGTTACATCTGTAAGTGTTTTCTTTACAAGTCCTGTAAGTGTTTTTCCCGGGCCAAGCTCAATATATCTGTCAAATCCCTGAGACCTGATAGCCTGAAGCTCATCGGTGAATCTCACCGGTGATACGGTATGTGCGGCAAGGATCGACGGCATATCAGAAAAATCAGTTAGCTCAGCGCCGGTAAGGTTTGAAAAGAATTTTACTGTTGGTTTCTTAAAGCTTACGTTTTTGATTTTTTCAAAAAATTCAATGCTTGCAGGCTTCATTATTTCTGAATGAAATGCGGATTCTACTTTAAGCGGCATAACTCGTGCCTTTAATGCTGTAAGCTTTTCGGCGGCTGCGTCAACAGCAGATGCATTACCGGCTATTACAGTCTGAAGAGGGGAGTTGTAGTTTACCGGAACAACATATCCGTCAACAGATGCACAGACTTCTTCTATCTGTTCCGCTGGCAGCTTAAGAACTGCGGCCATTTTCCCGTCTGTTTTGCCGGCAACCTTGTCAAATGCCTCAGAACGTGATTTTATTACTGAAAAGCCTTCTTCAAGTGAGAGCATTCCGGCTGCAATCATAGCGGCGTATTCACCAAGGGAATGACCTGCAACGGCTTCAAATGTAAGACCGTTTTTCTTTGCGGCCTCAAAACATAAAAGGGAATCGGCCATAATGGCAGGCTGGGAGTATATTGTACGTGAAAGTTCAGTAAAGCTTTCGTCAAAACATACTTTTTTCAGGTCAAACCCCAGAATTTCGGAGCCTTTGTCATAGATATATCCAAGTTCGGGATATTTTTCATATATATCCTTTCCCATTCCGGAATACTGTGAACCCTGTCCTGCAAACAATATAATATTCATAAATAATTCTTTCCTTTCGCATCGTCAAATTGCACAATTGTGTAGAAAATTATACGTATTTTTCTACAATTCAATTGAAATTTTTTTTGTTAGCATTATTAGTTATTTGTTTTGTTGCAAATATATCAAAAATAGTTTAAAATAGAATCTAAGTAGATGTAAGATTATAATTATTTTCATTGGTATGATTATATCTGGTATCTTCCAAGAATTCTATATTTATTATATTTTTATCATAACATAAAAATTGAAATAAAACAACTTTATACAGGAGGAAAATTTATTGCAAGGTATAAAAATTTTAGGCACTTCCTCATATGTTCCGGAAACAACAGTATTAAATGATGATTTTGCAAAAATTATCGAGACCAGTGATGAGTGGATATCGACAAGGACCGGCATAAAAAAGAGACACTTTGCGATGGGAATGCCCACATGGCAAATGGGTTATAATGCTGCTGTAAAAGCCATTGAAAACTCAGGAATATCCAAGGAAGATATTGACCTTATAATATGTACGACAGTTACTCCTGATACGCTTACTCCGTCTACAGCCTGTATTATTCAGCGTGAACTCGGTGCATACGGATGTATGGCAATGGATATAAACTGTGCATGCTCAGGATTTGTATATGCTGTTGATGTGGCACAGAAATATCTTATGTCAGGGGATGTAAAAAAGGTTCTGGTCGTAAGTGCGGAGATACTGACAAAATATGTTGATTATAAAGACAGGTCGTCATGCATTTTATTCGGAGACGGAGCTGCAGCTGCGGTTATTGAGTCAGCAGCTGCGCCTTACAGCAGTTTTCTTGGTGCTGACGGACGAGGAGCGGATTATCTTAAGACCTCAAGTCTTAACAATCAGCGTCATCCGTTTTTTAAGATAAAGAATATAGATTATGAAAAACCGTCAGACAATGATGGCCTGCTTTTTCAGGACGGAAAAGAAGTATATAAATTTGCAGTAGGGATGATGCCTCACGCCATTAATAAAGTGGTTGAAAAAGCCGGATTATCATACGATGATATTGATATGATTATTCCTCATCAGGCAAATATAAGAATTATCCAGACTGCTGCTTCAAAGCTTGGTATTTCTATGGAAAAGTTCTATCTTAATATAAGTGATTACGGAAATACATCAAGCGCGAGCATTCCTATTGCTCTTAATGAAATCATCGAAAGAGGCGTAATCAAACGTGGCGATACCATCGTCTTGGTTGGGTTCGGAGCAGGACTGACTTATGGTGCAGTATGCATCAAGTATTAAAGGATATTTACAAAAGTAAAAGGGGGAGTCTGATCTGATGGCATATACAGTAATTGTTACAGGCGCTGTGCAGGGTATTGGCGCAGCAATAGCTGAAAGGCTTGCGAAGGACGGTATGAATATTGCAATAAATTGCAGAAGCAAAGAGAGAATTGAAAATGGCGGAGAACAGCTTGCAGAAAAGCTACGCTCTTCTTACGGAATAGAAGCAGAATGTTTTGCAGCTGATGTTTCAGACTTTGATCAGTGCAAGGCAATGGTCGAACAGGTTAAAGAACGTTTCGGAAAGATTGATTTTCTTGTTAATAACGCAGGAATTACAAGTGACGGCTTGCTGGCAAGAATGCCTGAGGAGTCTTATGACAAGGTAATTGCGGCAAATCAGAAAAGTGTATTTAACATGATGAAGCTTCTGAGCAATATAATGTTAAAGCAGAAAAGCGGCAGAATAGTAAATATCTCATCTGTAGCCGGACTTTATGGAAATCCCGGACAGTTCAATTATTCAGCCTCAAAAGCGGCAATAATAGGAATGACAAAATCTGCAGCAAAGGAGCTTGGTTCAAGGGGAATCACAGTAAATGCTGTTGCTCCCGGACTTATTGAGACTCCGATGACAGATGCACTGAGTGATGAAAAGAAAAAAGAAATCTTCAATATGATAGCTCTTAAAAGGTTTGGTCGCGCAGATGAGGTTGCGGGAGTCGTTTCTTTTCTGCTTTCTGATGATGCGGCATATATAACAGGGCAGACAATAGAAATCTCAGGCGGCTTGTCAATGTAATCAGGTGCAAGGAAAATTTAAAGGCGCATATTGGAAAGGGGAAAAAGAGTTTGAGAAGAGTAGTAATTACAGGAATGGGCACGGTTAATTCACTGGGACAGAGTAAAGACGAATTTTGGAAAAATATTTCTGATGGAAAGCTCGGCTTTTCATTTATCGATAAATTTAACACTGAGGGACTTGGAGTAAACATTGTAAGTCAGGTAAAGGACTTTGAACCTGACGAGAGCATAGATAAAAAAGAACTGCGCAGGATGGACAGATTTACTCAGCTGGCAGTCACGGCTGCAAGTGAGGCACTTAAAGACTGCGGTTCAGATATGAAGGATATTGATCCGTACAGGGCCGGCGTTATTATAGGGTGTGGCATTGGCGGACTCGAGCTTACACAGCAGGAACATGGCAAGTATCTTGAAAAGGGACCTAACAGGATATCCGTTTTCTATATACCTATGATGATAGGAAATATGGCATCGGGAACAGTAGCAATGAGGACAGGTTTCAAGGCAGATAATTTTGCTACAGTTACTGCATGTGCATCATCAACACATGCTATAGGTGAGGCATTCAGAAAGATAAAAGACGGATATATAGATGTCTGCCTTTGCGGAGGAACAGAGAGCTGTATTACTGAATTTGCACTTGGCGGATTCAACAACATGAAGGCTCTGTCCAGATCCTCTGAGCTTGACCGTGCATCTATTCCGTTTGATAAGGAAAGAAACGGATTTGTTCTTGGTGAGGGAAGCGGTATGCTAATGCTTGAAGAATATGAACACGCAAAGGCACGCGGCGCCAGAATCTATGCGGAGATTGCCGGATACGGAGCAACATGTGATGCATACCATATGACATCACCGGCACCTGACGGTCTGGCTGCTTCAAGAGCAATGGTAAATGCCTATACGGAAGCAGGCCTTAAGGCTTCGGATATTGATTATATAAATGCTCACGGAACATCTACCGGCCTTAATGACAAATATGAGACTATAGCTATCAAAAATGCTTTCGGCGAACATGCAGCAAAAATAAAAATAAACTCAACAAAATCAATGATAGGACATCTTCTGGGCGCTGCCGGTGCGGTTGAAGCTATAGCCACTGCACTCCAGATAAACAACGGAATGATTCACAGAACAGTAGGATACAGAGTGTTTGATGAGGAATGTGACCTTGACTACTGCACAGACGGAAATATAAAAACGAATATCAGAGCCGCAATTTCAAACTCTCTTGGATTTGGCGGACATAATGCAACAATATGCATAAAAGCATGTGAATAAACAGAGGAGGATCAGAATGTCAGAAAGAATAATTTGTAATCTTACTTTTGATGAAATAAAGGAGCTTATTGACCTCGTATCACAAAAGAAGATAGGAAAGCTTGATATAGAAGTTGAGGACAGTCATCTTATTATTGAAGATGAAAAGGCGCCTGTTGTAAGTATGCCGCAGGTACAGCAGGCAGTGCAGGTACAGAAGGTTCTGGAGGAAGCAGGTCCGGCAGCAGAGGAAAAGAGTGAGGAACTCAGCGGAAATGTTGTAAAGGCACCTATTGTCGGAACATACTACGCAGCAGCTTCCCCTGATAAGCCGCCTTTTGTTAAAATAGGACAGAAGGTTAAAAAAGGTGACGTATTGTTCATTGTTGAATCAATGAAGCTCATGAATGAAATACAAAGTGAGTATGACGGAGTTGTAAAGACAATTTTTGTTTCAAATGCCACCCCGGTAGAATACGATCAGCCTATAATGATTATCGAATAACGGAAAACAGGTGAGATAAATGGATATATTGATGAATAGACAGCAGATAGAGGAGATAATACCTCACAGAGATCCGTTCATGCTTATCGATGAAGTTATCGAAATGGAGCCTGGAAAAAGGATAGTTGCAAGAAAGCATATAAAGGAAGATGAATTCTGGTTCAAGGGACATTTTCCTGAAAAGCCGGTAGTTCCGGGTGTGCTTCTTATAGAAATGCTTGCTCAGGCAGGTGCGGTTTCAATGCTTTCTATGGATGAGCATAAGGGTAAAATAGGTTTTCTGGGCGGTGTAGACAAGGCAAAGTTCAGACGTATGGTCGTTCCGGGCGATACAGTCACGCTGGAAGTTGAAATAATAAAAGTCAAAGGTCCGGTAGGCGTAGGAAAAGCAGTTGCTTCCGTAGACGGTCAGAAAGCCGTATCAGCAGAAATATCTTTTGTCCTTAAATAAACAAATGGAGTATAGAGACAATGTTTAAGAAAATATTAATAGCTAACAGGGGCGAAATAGCCGTAAGAATTATACGGGCGTGCCGTGAACTCGGAATCCGGACGGTAGCTGTATATTCAACTGCTGACAGAAACTCACTGCATGCCCAGATTGCTGACGAGTCAGTGTGCATAGGACCGGCAGATTCAAACAAGAGCTATCTGAATATGGAGGCCATTATTTCGGCGTGTGACATAACAGGTGCTGAAGCGGTACATCCGGGATTCGGGTTTTTGTCCGAAAACTCAAGATTTGCACGTATATGCGAAAAATGCGGTATTACATTCATAGGACCTTCACCCGAATCAATAGATATGCTCGGAGATAAAGCCACAGCAAAGAAAACCATGGAGGATGTCGGTGTTCCGGTAATTCCGGGATCAAGAGGCGAAGTAAAATCCTTTGACGAAGCTGCAGAGCTTGCAGATAAAATAGGATATCCGGTTCTTGTCAAAGCAGCCGCCGGAGGAGGCGGACGAGGAATAAGAATGGTAAGCGACCGTTCTGAGCTTGAGGCACAGATAACGGCAGCCAGACAGGAGGCTAAAAACTTTTTCGGTGATGATTCTGTTTATATTGAAAAGTTTTTGGAAAATCCAAGACATGTCGAGATACAGATAGCAGCTGACAAATACGGAAATATCGTTTATCTGGGAGAACGTGACTGCAGTCTTCAGAGAAGACACCAGAAGGTTCTTGAGGAAAGTCCAAGTCCTGTAATGACTGAGGATTTAAGGGCAAAAATGGGCGCTGCAGCAGTTAAAGCGGCAGAGGTAAGCAAGTATTATAATGTCGGAACCATCGAATTTCTCGTTGATAAAAACAATGATTTTTATTTTATGGAAATGAATACAAGAATTCAGGTTGAGCATCCTATAACTGAATTTGTAACAGGCGTTGATCTTGTAAAAACACAGATAAAAATCGCAAACGGCGAGAAACTGGAATTTACCCAGGATGATATAAAGCTTCACGGTCATTCCATAGAGTGCCGCATAAATGCAGAATGTCCTGAGAAAAACTTCAGACCGTGTCCGGGTACGATAAGTGCGTTATATACTCCCGGTGGTCCCGGCATAAGAGTTGACAGTGCCGCTTATCAGGGATATACAATAACACCGTACTATGATTCAATGATTTCAAAGCTTATTGTCTTTGGAAATACAAGACAGGAAGCTATTATGAAAATGAGATGGGCATTATCCGAGTTTATTGTCGGAGGTATAGACACAAATATTGATTTTCAGCTCGAACTTATAAAGAACAGGGTTTTTGAAGAAGGAAGCTATGATGTCGGTTTTATTGAAAAATTTCTTGAGTCACATAAATAACCGGACATATAAGAGGTGATTAAAAAATGCTTGAGGATTTGTTTAAAGTAGTAAAAACAAGATTTAACGGAAAGGAATCCGACGTTATTCCTGTATCTGATTCAACAATACCGGAAAATCTTATGTTTAAATGCCCAAGATGCCGCAATACAATGTTTGAGGATGATTATACACGAAATAACAGAGTATGTGCATCATGCGACTATCACGGAAGACTTTCAGCACATGAAAGAATACGTATTACGGTTGATAAGGACAGCTTTGTAGAATATGATGCTGACATGGTAAGCAAAAACCCTATTGATTTTCCCGGATATGACAAAAAACAAAGTGATCTCAGAGACAAGACATGTCTTAAAGATGCTGTAATAACCGGGGAGGCTTCTATAAGACGAATAAGAGCGGTAATAGCCGTAATGGATACTTCATATATGATGGCTTCTATGGGAAGTGTTGTAGGAGAGAGAATAACACGTGCCATAGAAAGAGCAACAGAGAAAAAGCTTCCGTTTATAGCTTTTACAGCATCAGGCGGTGCAAGAATGCAAGAGGGAACTGTATCTCTCATGCAGATGGCAAAAACATCGGGTGCGATTGCAAGGCACGACGATGCAGGACAGCTTTATATTACAGTACTTACCGACCCTACGACAGGCGGAGTTACAGCGTCATTTGCATCACTGGGGGATATAATAATTGCTGAACCTAAGGTTCTTGTAGGATTTGCCGGAAGACGAGTAATAGAGGGTACAATAAAGCAGCGTCTGCCGGATGATTTTCAGCTTGCTGAATTTCTTATGCAAAAAGGATTTGTTGATATGATAGTTGAGAGAAAAAAAATGAGAAGTGTTCTTTCACATCTTATGATGATGCACAACTATCAGCCTGAAGAAATATAACACGGAGGCAGAGATTATACATGGATAGCTACGTAAATATACTGACGCCGTGGCAGCGTCTTGAACTTATCAGAAATAAGGCACGTCCTACGATTAATGATTATATTCCTATGATATTCGATGAATTCCGTGAGATGCACGGTGACAGGTATTATGGTGATGATGCAGCTATATTAGGCGGTATTGCAATGCTTGACAGTATGCCGGTTACAATAATTTCTCATGTAAAAGGGCGCAATATAGAGGAAAATAAAAAAGCTAATTTTGCAATGCCTCATCCGGAGGGCTACAGAAAGGCACTCAGGCTTGCAAAGCAGGCAGAGAAATTTCACAGGCCTGTTATATGCTTTATAGATACTCCCGGTGCATTCTGCGGTATAGAAGCCGAGGAAAGAGGACAGGGAGAGGCAATAGCTAAAAACATCTGTGAGTTTATGAGACTGAAGACACCTATTATTTCAGTTGTCCTTGGTGAAGGCGGAAGCGGAGGCGCGCTGGCACTCGGAGTATGTGATGAGCTTGCAATGATGTCAAATGCTCTTTATTCGGTTATTTCTCCAAGGGGATTTGCAAGTATTTTATGGAAGGATGCCTCAAGGGAAAAAGATGCCTGCAATATGATGAAAATAACGGCTGAAGATATGATAAAACTTGGCATTGCAGAGCATATAATAAATGAGCCAATAGGCGGCGCACACAACGATTTGTGCAAAACTGCTGAAAATATAAAAGAATATTTGTTAGATTCTATAGTGAAAAAAAGCAAGAAAAGTATTGACGTTTTACTTAATGAACGATATACTAAGTTTAGAAAAATCGGTGAGTTTGAAGAATCTCAAAAAGAGGAATAAATTTACTGGCTTTTATCAATTATTTATTCTGGTGAAAAAACACCATTATAATATAAAATTATTTATATGGAGGAACTATTAATGGTTTTCGAAAAGCTTAAAGAAATTATTGCTGATCAGTTGGATGTAGATTCTGAATCAATTAAAATGGAATCTTCAATAACAGAGGATTTACATGCAGATTCACTGGACGTTGTTGATCTGATCATGACAATTGAAGGCGAATTTGATATGGAGTTCCCTGACAGTGATGTTGAAGCAATAAAAACAGTCGGAGATATCGTAAATTATATTGAGTCAAATGTTTCAGCGGAATAATTTATTCTGTAAATAATATCACCTGGCAGCCGACTGTCAGGTGATATAATTTAAATTTTCGTTTTTAGAGATTATCTGCATGTTTTACTGACATGTACAGAAAGGAAGTAACAATGAAAAAGGTTGAAGAAAAAGCATTAGTATTTAGTACTTTTACATCAGTACTTTTATCTTTTACTCTTATAATTGGCGTTGTCGCTTTTATATCTTTCAGAACAAAGAAAAAAAGGGATTACTCTGAAAAGTGGAAAGATTATGATGAATGCGGAGTGTAGAGCATTAAAATAATTTCTTCTTTAAAATATATTATGCCCCTTTGCCCGGTGAAATCAGATCCGGACAAAAGGGGTTTTTATATGTAGTGATATAGAGGATATACTTTGCAGTGGATACTATCTAGCTTTTACGGTAAAGTAATTAATTTTTTCTGGGGATTTCGACTCAGCACGAATCGACCGGGCTTTTCGGTCGCGCCTTTAACCTTCGGATACCCTGGACCTTCAGGCATATGTCCATAACTTTATGGTGGGGCTTTTTTGAAATAAAAAATGATGAGATATAAAAATATAGCTCATCATTGAATTTTTTATTTACTGCGGCGGCCTGTATTTCTGCGTTTGCCTTCTATGTTACGTTTAAGGTCGCACATTTTCTCTTCGCTGTTCTGTTTAAAACGTGATAACATATCCTCGAAGGAAAGTTCCTGAGGAGGCTGTTTGCTTACTGCTGACCTTGGATTGCTGTTATTTCCGCCGTTATTTACAGGTCTTGTATTCTGCGGTCTTTGAGTCTGAGGTCTTGAATTATTGTTCTGGGTTCTTGGCTTCTGCGGGGCCGGATCCATGGCTTTTTTTATTGAAAGACTGGTCTTGCCCTGCTCATCAATGTTTAGAACCTTGACCTTGACAGACTGACCTTCAGTTATATGATCCCTTATTTCGTTTACATAAGTATTTGATATTTCAGAAATATGAACCATACCGACAAAAGTTTTATCTTCAAGGGGAATTTCTACAAATGCTCCGTAATTAGTAATATTACGAACCTTTCCGTCATAAATTTTTCCGATTTCAAGCAACATAAAAAAATTAGTATCCTCCTAAATTATTAGTTTCTGGATGTATCATAAAATCTTATTTCGTTTGGATAAGCATAGTTCATATTTTCTATTGCCAGTTTTTCTTTATAGGCATTTATATCGTCATCATCAAATAACCGCTGATATTCTTCGTTTTCATCCTGAACTGTCTGAGTCTGAATTTTAAGTTGTTCAAGCTCTTTACGTTTTTCGGCAAGTAATGCCTGTGTAGAGATAATAGAAATAAAACATGCTATAACGGAAACAAGGATTATTATTCTACCGAAAACTTTCAAGGGATTTTTTGCGGTATCTTTTTTACCCAATTTATACTTCACTGTCCTTTTATGATAATCAATTTAGACTACCTTAATTATACTACAAAAGGACATATCAATCAAGGGGTTTTTAATATTTTTTTATGATGGAAAGCTTTTTTTATTGTAAATGTTATAGGTTTTAAGATAAATCTTTTAAAAAACGACATTATTTTAATAAATACTCCCGTAACTATATTGCCGACAGTAAAGAAGTATAAGGCAAATCCAAGAAAATTCCCCAGAATATAATATACACGGAAATCAGCACGGGCTGCTGCAATTGTAAAAGCCATTAAAAAAACAGAATACATAATAAAGAAAAGTATATCTTCTATTGCAACAAGCAGTGCATTATGAGGAAGTGTTATTCTTATAATGCGGAATATATCATAAACAATGCCGATAGGTATTCCAAACAGGCAGCTTACAAGGAAAAGCTTCAGCTGCTCGCTTACTCTGAAAAATGTTTCAAGCTCCAGTTAAGTCACCTCCTGTTACCGGAACAGTTTACCGATAAATGAAACAGGTCCTTTTCTGTCCTTGTCGCCGTAGCATAGTGACCATATGTCACCTTCAATGGTCATATCTCCTGTTTCAACACTTATGGAGTTTACATGCAGGTTTCTGCCCGATACTGTAAGCTCGCCCATTTGCGTATACAGCAGAATTTCTTTCTCATCAAAATTATCTACATCTGTAACACCGGAAATAGAGAGGCTTTTTCTGTTCTCCATAATTATATTGTGGATCTGTCGCGTTGTTTTTTCGTCATTCATTTTTAAAAACTCCTTAAACATAATAAATTATATTTAATATATATGCCCCAAAAAATAATTTGAGAATAAAAAAATGCTGATTTCAGAAATTTATCTGGAATCAGCATTAAAATATATTTAGCTCATTTTTACAATAATATCGTTGTTTTCAAGAAGAATGTCTGCAGGAATATAATTTCCGTTGATTTTCTGGCCGTTTACAGTAATTTCACTGACACCGCTCTGTACATGAGCTGAATTGTCAAATGTGATTGAGAGCCATTTTCCTCTGAATAATTTTTTGATTGAGAATTCGTTCCATTCTGAAGGAACAGAAGGTGATATAAGAAGCCCGTCAGCATCAGGACGCATACCGCATATACCCTCAACACAGCCTACCATAACTGTTGAAGCTGTACCTGTAAGCCAGTGCACGTTTGAACGTCCTTCAAATGCACATCTTGTGGATTCTGTAAACTGACCGTGTGCATACGGTTCGAGAACTCTTATTTCTGCTTTGTCATTCATTGAAGCAGGCGCACTTTCCATAAAGTACTCAAATGCTTTGTTTCCGTGTCCTAAAAGGCTTTCTGCAAGTATAGCCCATCCCTGAGGCTGTGAGAATATACCGCCGTTTTCCTTTGTATCAGGATTGAATATATGCATTAATGCACCCTTGAACTGATGATCTACATACGGAGGCTCAAGGAGCTTTATTCCGTATGGGGTGTTCAGTATTTCATATACGGACTGCATGGATTTTTCGGCTCTTTCCTTTGAGGAAAATCCTGAAATAATGCCCCAGCTCTGAGGATTCAGCCACATGTTTGCTTCCGGATCATTTTTAGCACCTACAATAGTGCCATTATCGCGGATACCTCTTATAAATCTGTCTTCATCCCAGCATTTATCAAGTGCATCGCTGAGGTTTTTCTTTATTTTATCAAGATAGCTTATATATTCATTGTCGTTTCGTTTCAGTGCATATGTTCTCATTATATTTATTGCATAGTACAGCTGGAATGCAACAAATGTACTTTCACCCTTTGCTCCGAGTCTCAGGCAGTCATTCCAGTCTGCATGAAGTCCGGCAGGCATATTGTGAGAACCGAGATGATTCATTGAAAATCCGATAGCTCGTTTCAGGTGATCATATACACTGTCTTTTCCGCCGTTTGCATAAACGATTACTTCATCAAGGAAACCGATATTTCCGCTTTCGCCTATATACTTGTCAACAGTCGGGAACAGCCACAGTGCATCATCTGCTCTGTATGAAGGATGTCCGGTAGCTTTTACATATGAAGCCTGATCAGGAGTGTCTTCATGGCCGGCATTATGATCAAACTTTACAAGCGGAAGTCCTCCTCCGTTATCTACCTGTGCTGAAATCATAAAACGTATCTTTTCAGCTGCAAGCTCCGGATCAAGATGAATAATACCCTGAATGTCCTGAACTGTATCTCTGTATCCGTATCCGTTTCTGAGTCCGCAGTATATAAAGGAGGCAGCTCTTGACCATATAAAGGTTATGAAGCACTGATATGAATTCCATACATTTATCATGTTGTTGAATTCATCACTTGGTGTTTTAACCTGGAAGTTGTTGAGCTTTGTGTGCCAGTAATTTTTAAGCTTTTCGATTTCTTTGTCAACAAGCATACTGTCCTTGTACTTTTCTATAATTTTATCGGCTTTTGTGTTGTTTTTCTGTCCGAGAATATATATAAGATTTATAGTCTGACCCGGTGCAAGTGTAATATCTGACTGAAGAGCACCGCATGAGTTTGAATTGTAGTTGAGGGTATTGTCGCATTTTCCGTTTTCAACAGCTATAGGATTTGAATATGTTCTGTAAGGACCGATAAAGCTGTCAAGATTTCCGTTATATGCGCAGATATCCGCACCAACCATAGCGAAAAAGCGTTCTTTATTATTTGAACCTGTTTTATTCTTTTTCTCGTTTTCATTTATATGCTGAATAATTTTGTTGCCTTCGAAGCTTGTACGGGAAATAAACAGTGTATACTGAAGATTTACCTGGTCCTGCTCATAGTTTTTTTCATTTGTAAATTCAACAAATCCGAAAACTGAAAGGTTTCTTGGCTTTGAGTCAGTATTTGTGATTTTTGTGCTCCATACTTCGTATTTCTGGTCAAGAGGCACATAGTAGGTCGTTTCTGAATTTATCTTTTCATATTCTGACTTTATAATGGTATATGCTGTGCCATGAGCACATGTTGATTTGTATTTATCAAGCGGTTTTCCAACAGGCTGCCATGATGCAGACCAGTAATCGTTTAAATCATTGTCTCGTATATAAATATACCTTCCCGGAAGCGCCATTGTGGAGTTGAATCTGAATCTTGTGATTCTTCCGTTTGCACCTGATTTTACAAAGCTGTATCCTGCTGCATTATTTGAAATTATTGCGCCGTATTTGGGTGAACCGAGATAATTTACCCAAGGTGCCGGCGTAGCTGGGTTTGTAATTATATATTCTTTATTTTCTAAATCAAAATGTCCGTACTTCATTTTTTAAGCTCCTTTTTTATTGAATTTTATGTTGCCTGTGCAATATAAATCCTTTTACATGCAGTCTCACCCTGATAAATCCCTGAAAATACATTAGTTATTAATACTGCCGGGCATGATAAATATCGGTATAATTATAATAACATTTTAGACATGTATTTGCAATAGGTATTGTGAAAATCACAATAAATGAAGGCAAATAAATCGTTACTATTCAGCTATACCATAAATTGAGACATATATATAAGCGAAGTCCAGGCGACCGTAAAGTCCGGTCGAGTCGTTCTGCTTCTAAATCTCTGCATAAGTATTATATCCACATGTGGGCTGAGCATCAACCGTTTTAAGCACACTTTTAAAAAACTATTGATTTCTATTGATTTATTTATTTTTATGTGGTATAATACCTATAGTATGATAAGTTAGAAAGGTCGGATTAATTCCGACCTTTAATTTATGTATGGAGGGTTTTAATGAAAATAAAGAAAAACGGCAGTACAGAGTTAAAGGTATATCAGATAGCGAAGCCTATAGCTGATGAGCTTGGTTATGATATCTGGGACGTTGTTTTCGTCAAGGAAGGTGCTGAGTGGTATCTACGTGTTTTTATTGACAAGGAGGACGGTATCGGAATTGATGACTGTGAAGCAATGTCAAGACCGCTGAGCGATAAGCTTGATGAGCTGGACCCTATAACGGAAGGCTATTTCCTTGAGGTTGGTTCTGCCGGACTTGAAAGAGAACTGATTAGAGAGTCACATTTTGAGTCATGTATCGGAAAAGATATAAGAGTACATCTTATTATTGCTTCGGATGGTGTAAAGGATTATATAGGGGAACTTACAGGATTTGACAAAAGTTCCGTAAAGCTTTTGATTGAAAATGAAGAAAAAGAAGTATTATTATCAGATGCGGCATATATTAAATTATATGAAGATTTTGATTTTGAATAATAAGTAAATTTGGAGGGTGTTTGCAAAAATGAACAAGGGTTTTTTTGATGCATTGAGATTACTGGGTGATGAAAACAGTGTGTCAGTTGATACATTAGTTGAAAAAATAAAGTCTGCACTTATGAAGGCTGTTAAAAAGTCGTATCCTGACTGTGAGAATATAAATATAAATATAGATCCTGAATCGGATATATTTGAAATAAGCATCATTAAGGAAGTTGTTGATGACGAACCTCTGGATGATAATGAAATCAATATAGCAGTAGCGAGAACAATAGACCCTAATGCCTATGTAGGCGGAATGGTAGCAGTAAAAATCGATACTGCGCAGTTCGGAAGAGCGGCCGCACAGTCTGCAAAACAGTCAATAAAGACGGATCTGAGAGAAATCAACAGAGAAAATCTTCTCAATCAGTTCCAGAACAAAGAAAACGAGTGTATCAGTGCAAGAATAAATCAGATCGAGCCAAGCAGAGGAACAGCAACCCTGATATATGATAAAACAGAGCTGTACTTATTTAAAAATGATCAGATTCCGGGAGAAGTTCTTAAAGAAGGACAGATAATAAAGGTTTATATAACCGGAATAGTCAGCAAGGAAAAGAAGCCTATAATAAAAATTTCAAGAACACATAAGGATCTGGTAAAGAGATTGTTTGAGCTTGAAGTTCCTGAAATATATGACGGAACCGTTGAAATAAAATCAATTTCACGTGAAGCGGGTTCAAGGACAAAGATTGCCGTTTATTCAAAAAATCCCGATGTTGATGCAATAGGTGCATGTATCGGTCCAAAACGTTCAAGAATAACAAATATCGTCAACGAACTTAACGGTGAAAAAATTGATATTGTTGTTTACAGTGAAGATCCTGAGGAATTTATAGCAAAATCCCTTGCGCCATCAGAGGTTGTAAAGGTATGGCTTAACGAAGATATGAAATCATGTACAGTAATAGTTCCTGACTCTCAGCTGTCACTTGCTATAGGAAACAGAGGACAGAATGCAAAGCTTGCCGCAAAGCTTACAGGATATAAAATAGATATAAAGCCTGTTTCAGAAGCAGTATCAGAGGCGCAGGAAGCAGCTGATGAGAAGCTGGATATTGCAGAAGATTTAACAGATGAAAGTATTCATCTTGATAGTGCGGATAAGCCAGAGGAAGATTAAACAAAGTAAAGAAGTGGTGTGCGTATGAGTACAAAGAAAATTCCGATGAGAATGTGCTGTGGATGCAGTCAAATGAAACCCAAAAAAGAGCTTATAAGAGTTGTAAAGACAACTGAAGGTGATATAAAGCTTGATTTTACAGGAAGAATGAATGGCAGAGGAGCATATATATGTCGAGATAAAGAATGTCTTGCAAAGGCCAGAAAAGCAAGACGCTTTGAAAAATCATTTGCATGTGCAGTAAGTAATGAACTTTATGAGGAGTTTGAAAATGAATTATCAGATAAAGTTCTTTAATCTTTTAACAATCTGCGAAAAATCAGGGAAGCTTACTAAGGGGTTTGATGTTTCGGGTGAGGCAATTAAGCAGCAGAAGGCAGCATGTGTAATGATAACTGAGGATATTTCACCTAAAACATTAAAAGAGATTAATTTCATGTGTCTTAATAAACCGTGGATAAAAATACTTTACATCCCTTTCAGGATGGATGATATTAAACAGAGTATAGGTAAGAAAGTAGGGGTGATGGCTGTTTGTGACAAGGGCTTTGCAAAAAAGTTTTATGAATATGCAGAAGCTATAAAGCTTGTGACAAAGCCAGAGTAATTATTATAAAATGAAAATCGGGAGGTATCGTAAATATGATAAAAAAGGTTAAGATCAGTGATTTAGCTAAGGATATTAATGTTTCCGCCAATGATATATCGGAACTGCTGGAGAGCGTATGCGGGATAAAGAAAAAACCGGCTTCCACAGTTACTGAAGAAGAAATAAATATTCTCCTTGAACATTATACAATGCAAAATCAGGTGATCGGGTTTGATGCCTACTTTGATCAAAGGAAGAACAAAGCTACCGGTAGTGTTCAGAAACCTGAAGAAATACAGATCAAACCAGAAAAACAGGAACAGGGCAAAAAAAATCAGGAGACAAATCAGAAAAAGCAGATAAACCCGGAAGAAAATATAAGTGATAAGCCAGATGATAAGAGGGAAATGTTGAAAAATATGAATCAAACAAACAATAATCCACAACAAAGCATTGCTAAAGACAAAGAAATCAAAAACGACGAAAAAGCAAAAAGCGACAAATCAAAGCAAATCCAGCCTAAGAAATCTTCAAGAGATTTTACAAGGCCTCAGACTCAGAGCAAGCCAAAACCGCCTGTTCAGAAAGCCGCAGTGGACAGAAATACACAGAGAGGTGAAAAAACAAGCCTCAGTGCCAATTTAGCTTCAACTTCTTCAGAAAGAGCAGTTCGTACTGTTGATACAAGAGGCAGCTATGTTGAAATTGACAAATATAATGAAAGATACGAGCAGATAGCACCTAAAAACCATGCAAAGGACAATTATACCAAAAAGCAGAAAATAAATCAGAAATCAGCTCAGAGAAACAAACATCTTTCATCAAAGAAGGAAACTGAGACTGAAAAGCTTCGCCGTCTTGAGCTTGAAAGGGCAAGAAAACAGCAGCTTAAGGTAATGATACCTGACAATATAGTTGTAAGTGAGCTTGCTACCAGACTGAAGGTAACTGTTTCAGAGGTTATCAAGAAGCTTATGGGTCTTGGTATCATGGCGTCTATAAATCAGGAAATAGATTTTGATACAGCAGCACTTATAGCGGAAGAGCTGGGTGCGAAGGTTGAAAAAGAAATTATTGTAACAATAGAAGAAAGACTTATTGACGATACTGATGCTGAAGAGAATATGATAGAAAGAAGCCCTGTTGTAGTTGTTATGGGACACGTTGACCATGGTAAGACATCACTTCTTGATAATATCAGAAAAGCTAACGTAACAGCATCTGAAGCCGGCGGAATTACACAGCACATCGGCGCATACAAAGTAAGAGCAAAGGATAAGTATATCACATTCCTTGATACACCGGGACATGAAGCATTTACTTCAATGAGAGCAAGAGGTGCGTCTGTAACTGATATAGCTGTTCTTGTCGTTGCAGCAGATGACGGAATAATGCCGCAGACTGTTGAAGCAATAAATCATGCAAAGGCAGCTGGTGTTTCAATCATAGTTGCTATAAACAAGATGGACAAAGAGGGCGCTAATCCTGAAAGAGTAAAGCAGGAGCTTACAGAACACGGCCTTGTTATTGAAGAGTGGGGCGGCGATATTATATGTGTTCCGGTATCAGCAAAGACAGGCGAAGGAATAAACGAGCTTCTTGAAAATATTATTCTCGTGTCAGAGTTCCGTGAACTCAAAGCAAATCCTAACCGTCTTGCAAAGGGAACAGTAAT
Source organism: Bacillota bacterium (assembly GCA_023458875.1). Lineage (GTDB taxonomy): Bacteria > Bacillota > Clostridia > Oscillospirales > Ruminococcaceae > HUN007. The sequence goes on from JAEWXO010000055.1 coordinate 22,403, forward strand.
CGAAGCAAGACTTGATAAGGGAAGAGGCACTATTGCAACACTCCTTGTACAGAACGGTACACTTCATCAGGGTGATATTATTATTGCAGGTACATCTGTCGGCAGAGTGCGTGTTATGACAAATGATAAGGGAAAAGAAGTAAAGAGTGCAGGTCCGTCTGTTCCTGTAGAGATTACAGGTCTTGCAGAAGTGCCTAGTGCAGGTGATATTTTCAACGCTGTTGAAGATGAAAGACTTGCAAGAGAGCTTGTAGACCAGAGAAAGCATGAAGCAAAGGAAGAACTGTTCAAGGCTTACCAGAAGGTAACACTTGACAATCTCTTCAGCCAGATAGCAGAGGGCGATATAAAAGAACTACCTATCATAGTAAAGGCTGATGTACAGGGTTCTGTTGAGGCGGTAAAGCAGTCTCTTGAAAAGCTTTCAAATGAAGAAGTAAGAGTAAAAGTAATTCATGGCGGTGTAGGAACCATATCAGAAAGCGATGTAATGCTTGCTAATGCTTCCAATGCCATTATTGTTGGATTTAATGTAAGACCGGATCCGATCGTATCAGAAAGTGCCAGCAGAGACGGCGTTGATATACGTCTGTACAGAATTATATATGATGCAATAGAAGAAATACAGACAGCTATGAAGGGCATGCTTGCACCTAAGTTCAAGGAAGTAGTACTCGGAAGAATTGAAGTAAGACAGGTTTACAAAATTTCAAATGTCGGTGCTATTGCAGGCTCATATGTTCTTGACGGAAAGGTTACAAGAACATGTGATATAAGAGTAGTAAGAGACGGAATAGTTATAGCAGAGGACAAAATTGACAGCCTGAAGCGTTTCAAGGATGATGCCAAGGAAGTAACTGCAGGTTACGAATGCGGTATAGGTCTTGAAAAGTTTAACGATATCAAGGAAGGTGATATTCTCGAAGCCTTTAAAATGGAAGAATATCACGAAGCATAAAAATACAGGCTGAAATAATTAAAGGGGGCATTTTTTATGGCAAGCTTTAAAGTTGGCAGACTCGGAGAAGATATAAAAAGAGAACTTACAGCAATTCTGAGAGAACTAAAGGATCCAAGAATAGCAGAGTTTCTTACGATAGTCAGAGTGGATCTTTCAAATGATTTATCACACTGTAAGGTTTATGTTTCAAGCTTCGACGGAATAGAAGCTGCACAGCAGTCGGTAAAAGGACTCACAAGTGCATCCGGATATATTAAAAGAGAGCTTTTCAGTCGTTTAAAAATGAGAAAATGCCCTGATTTAAAGTTTATAGCGGATAATTCAATAGAACGCAGTACAGAGATAAACAAGATTATAGATAAATTTGATTGATTGCGTATAGTTCACCCATATACCGAAAGGAATGACTTTATATATGCAGATAAGTTACAAAGAAGCCGCAGACATAATAAAATCCTGCAATAATGTCCATATTATCACACATCAGAGTCCGGACGGAGATACACTTGGTGCAGGATTTGCGTTGCATTTCGCATTAAAGACGATGAATATAAAATCAGAAGTTATATGCCCGGATGGGGTGCCTGACAGATATGCATTTATTTGCAGTAATTATCAGACTGATAACAGTATATCTGAGCCTGAATATGTAATTGCAGTTGATATAGCAGATGCGGGACTTATGGGTGATATGAGAAAAATATATGAAAACAGAGTAGATTTATGTATAGACCATCATGTTTCAAATACTATGTATGCTTCAAAAATCCTTCTCAATCATGAAGCGTCAGCAACATGTGAAGTGATGTATAATTTATTCTCTGAAGTTGGCATACAGATAAATGATGATATTGCAAGATGCCTTTATACAGGAATTGCGACAGATACCGGATGCTTCAAATATGCAAACACAACAGCTGACGCACATAAAATATCAGGCGAACTCATAGGATATGATATAAATTTCGCTAAGATAAACCGTGATATGTTTGATATAAAGAGCATGGAAAGATTATATCTTGAACAGCATATATTTGATTATATGGAAACGTATTTTGATGGCAGATGTGCTATTCTCTGTATAACAGAGGAAATCTGTGAAAAACTCGGAATAAACATAGATGACCTTGACGGAGTTGCCGGTCTTCCTCTGCAGATAGAGGGTATGGAGGTTGCGGTGACGATAAAGGAAAAAAAGAGCGGTGTATATAAAATATCAATGCGCTCCGCAGACAGAGTGAACGTATCAAGCATATGTCAGAAGCTTGGCGGAGGCGGACATGTCAATGCTGCCGGATGCATGGTAACAGGAACTCTTGAGCAGGCAAAGGAGAAGTTGCTTGAAGCAGTAAAATCTGCGTTGGAGGAATAATATTTGAACGGCATAATATGCATAAACAAACCGCAGGGCTTTACATCATTTGATGTGATTGCAAAGCTCAGGGGAATTCTGAAAATGAAGAGAATAGGACATGCAGGAACACTTGATCCTATGGCAACAGGCGTTCTCCCCGTTTTTGTCGGCCGTGCCACGAAGGCATGTGATATAATGCCTGATAATCATAAAGCATATACGGCTTCATTCAGACTGGGAACCGAAACCGATACGCAGGATTCATCAGGTACAGTATTAAAAACATTAAAAGCAGACATATGCCCGGAAGAAATAAACGGCATTCTTAAAGATTTTTCAGGTAATATAGAACAGATACCGCCTATGTATTCTGCAGTTTCCGTAAACGGAAAAAGGCTGTATGAGCTTGCAAGAGCGGGAATAGAAGTAGAGCGTAAGCCAAGAAATGTTTTTATAAAAAGTTTAGTGCTCGAAGAATACAACCGGCTGACAGGTGAAGGTGTTCTTAAAATAGAATGTTCAAAGGGAACATATGTAAGAACAATAATCCATGACATAGGCCAGAGCCTCGGCTGTGGTGCTGTAATGACTGCCCTTGAAAGAACATCGTCAAACGGTTTTGACATTTCTGAATGTTTAACTCTGGAGCAGGTACAGAAATATTCCGATGAAGGAAACGCAGACAGCCTTATAGTTCCTATAGATCGTGTATTTATAGATTTTCCTGAAATACATCTTGACCATAAATCTGCCGCAATGTACAGAAACGGTGTAAAGCTAAGGCCGGACGAGTACAGGGCAGATGTTTATAATGAAGGCCAGAAATACAGAATATTTAATCCGGACAATACATTTGTCGGATTGGCCTGTATAGAAGATAATTATCTGAGAGTTTATAAAAATTTTACCTGATATGTGTATATGATTTTTTATTGGATGGTGTTATCTTTGGAAAATATTACAAAAAAAGAAGCAGCTGTAACCGTAAGAACAGCAGTTGCACTTGGTGTGTTTGATGGAATTCATATAGGTCACAGGGCAGTGCTCGGAAGAGCATTGAAATTTGAAAAATCAGGACTGGAACCATCCGTATTTACCTTTAACACAGAAAGTATTTCCGCAAAGCATGATAAAAAATATGAATATATTGCTTCAAATGAAGAAAAGCTTAATATGATGAGCGATATGGGAATAAAATATGTATGTTGTCCTGAATTTTCAGATATAAGAGAAGTCTCGGCTGAGGATTTTGTGCTTGAGATAATCAAAAAAAAATTTAATGCTGCAGTAGTTGTGTGCGGTCCGAAATTCAGATTTGGCAGAGATGCAGGGTGCGGAGCCCAGCAACTTATAACTCTTGGAAAAAAATATGGATTTGAAGTAAGCATAGTTGATCCTGTTATGCATGAAAACATAATAGTATCATCATCGTCCATAAAGGACATGCTTTATTCCGGAGATATAAAAAGGGCAAACAGAATGCTCGGATATAATTACGGAATAAATCAGAAGGTAGTGCATGGCCGTCAGATCGGCGGCACTATTGATTTTCCTACTATAAATCAATATTTTTTACCGGGGCAGGCCATTCCGAAATATGGCGTATATGCGTCCTCTGCACTGATAAACGGAACACAGTACCTTTCAATAACAAATATTGGTGTTAAGCCAACCGTTACAGATGATATGATACCTCTGGCAGAAACACACATATTGGACTATAATGCAGATTTATATAATAAAACAGTAAAAGTAAAGCTTTCTGATTTTATACGCTGTGAAAAGCGATTTGAGTCTCTGGATGAGCTGAAAAAAGCAATTGCAGAAGACATAAGGACAGTTAAAGCTTCAGGAGGAAATAGAAAAGATGGATAATGAAAAACTTGCAGAGCTTTTGTTTCCGGATATAAAAAACACACCGGATTATTATGAAAATAAATATCCGCAGAGAGAATTGCCGCCAAAAGCAGAAGTAACACGTATAGGTCCTAGTCCTACAGGCTTTATACACCTTGGAAATCTGTACAGTGCAATGGCAGGTGAACGTCTTGCACACAGAAGCGGTGGTGTATTTTATCTTCGTATTGAGGATACGGACAACAAGCGAAAAGTTGACGGTGCCGTAGAGTCCGTAATATCTTCACTTGATTATTTCGGAATAAAATTTGATGAAGGTGCGGAGGTTCAGACACAGTCTTCCGGTATTTCATACGGTCCGTTTTATCAGAGACAAAGAGCGGAAGTATATCAGACATATGTCAAGGACCTTGTAAAGCAGGGACTTGCTTATCCATGTTTTTGCAGTGAAGAAGAAATAGATGCCATGAGAAAGCGTCAAACTGAGAATAAGCTCGATATCGGATATTATGGCGAATGGGCAAAGTGCAGAAATCTTACATTTGAAGAAATAGAGAAAAAAATCATCAGTGGTGAGCCATACAGCATGAGGCTGAGATCTGAAGGACAACCGGGAAATACCGTAAAATTCAACGATGAAATAATGGGTGAAATCATACTGCCGGAAAATATGCTTGATATAGTTATTTTAAAGTCTGACGGAATACCTACCTATCATTTTGCGCACGCGGTTGATGATCATCTTATGAGAACAACAACAGTAATCAGAGGATGTGAATGGCTTCCTTCAGTACCGGTTCATATTGAGCTTTTCAGTGTTCTCGGTTTCAGAAGACCAAGATACGCACATACAGCACAGCTTATGAAGATAGAGGACGGAAAGAAGAGAAAGCTTTCAAAAAGAAAGGACCCTGAGCTTTCACTCGGATATTACCGTGAGCTCGGATATCATCCTGAGGCTGTAAGAATATATCTTATGACGATACTTAACTCAAATTTTGAGGAATGGTATCAGAAAAATCCGGCTCTGCCGCTTGAAGAGTTTAAATTTTCATTAAATAAAATGGGCGTTTCGGGAATATTATTCGACCTTCTGAAGCTTGATGACATAAGCAGCAATATTCTGTCGGGCAAAGAACGCGACGAGGTTTATAAATTTTTCTATGACTGGATGGTTCAGTATAAGCCTGAATGTGTTGATATATATTTCGGTGATTCTGAAAAAATGAAGAAAATAATGGATCTTTGTATGGGAGTCGGTCAGAAGAGAAGACGTAAGGACTTTATCAACTGCGTTCAGATGTTTGATTTCCTTGCATATTTTTTTGATGATATTTTCAAACCGCAGTATGAATTTGAAAGTTATGAAAATATTTCAGATATAATAGGCGAATTCAGGCAGAAATATGATTACAATGACGATGCAAATAAATGGTTTGCAAATTTAAAGCTTATTGCTGACAAGTTCGGCTATGCTTCTGATATGAAGGCATATAAGCAGGAGCCTGATAAATACAAGGGAAATGTAAGTCATATAGCCGAAATAATCAGGGTTGCTGTTACAGGAAAGAAAAATACGCCTGATTTATGGACAATCATGCAGATTCTTGGCATACAGAGCTGTATGGATCGTCTTGACAGAGCGGCGGAATATCTAAAAAAATAATCGAATCATATATCAGCGGAGGGTTTATGGAAAACGAATATAAAAATAAAAAATATCAGGAAAGACCTGTATTCCCCAAAAAAGCTGTTATCACAGGCGGTATGCCTTATGGGAATAAATCACTGCATTTTGGACATATAGGCGGTGTATTCGTATTTGCAGATGTATATGCAAGATTTTTAAGAGACAGAATAGGCAAAAAAAATGTTATTTTTGTTTCGGGAACGGACTGCTATGGTTCGCCTATAGCTGAAAGCTACAGAAAACTCTGTGAAAATGAGGGCTTCAAAGGTACAATAAAGGATTTTGTAGAGAGAAATCATATAAATCAGAAGAAAACTCTCGAGGATTATAATATAAGTACAGATCTTTTCGGTGCATCAGGCCTGGGACGTACAGCTGAAATTCATAATGAGGTATCAGCCGCAGTTATAAAAAAGCTTTATGAGGATGGTCATCTTTCCAAGATTACAACATCACAGTTTTTTGATCAGAAGGCAGGCGTGTTTTTAAACGGCCGTCAGGTAATCGGAAAATGCCCTGTTCAGGGCTGTTCTTCGGAAAAGGGATACGCAGACGAATGTGATTTAGGACATCAGTATATGCCTGAAAATCTTATCGATCCAAAGAGTACTCTTACCGGTGAAAAACCAATAATGAAGGATGTTGTAAACTGGTATTTCAATCTTACCGAATACACAGAGCTCCTTAAGGAATACACTGAAAAAATAAAAAAACAGAAAAATGTCAGACCTCTCGTGGTAAAGACAATTGACGAATTCCTGAAGCAGCCTGAAATATATATTAAAAACGAATTTTCAGAGCAGTATGAGGAACTTAAGTCATTAATGCCGGAGCATGATATCCAGATTGAAGCAAAGAAGACTTCTTTTACAATAATATTCAAAAAGCTTCACGACTGCGATAAGGCGTGTAAAATACTTTCCGAAAACGGAATAAGATACAGAACAGGAAAAACGCTTGTTCCTTTCAGACTTACCGGCAATATTGAGTGGGGAGTTCCTGCACCGGTACTCGAGGGTGAAAAGGATCTTACAGTATGGGTTTGGCCGGAATCACTGTGGGCGCCTGTTTCATTTACACAGGCATTTCTTGAAAAAGAAGGGAAAGACAGAAGTGACTGGCGTAAATTCTGGTGTTCAAAGGATTCACAGGTATATCAGTTTATAGGTCAGGACAATATATATTTCTACGGCGTTGCAGAAATAGCAATCATAATGGCGTTACAGGGTAAAGATAATATTAAATCCGATCCTGATGACGGTGATGTTCAGTTGCCGGTACTGATGGCGAACAATCATATTCTGTTCCTTGATAAAAAAGCAAGCAGCAGCAGTGATGTAAAGCCTCCGATGGCAGACGAGCTTCTTGATTATTATACAGCGGAGCAGCTGAGAATGCATTATCTGGGACTGGGACTGGGACAAAGAAGCGTAAGCTTTCAGCCAAAGCCGCTCAATCCTGCAGCATCAGAGGATGAAGCCGATCCCGTGCTTAAGGATGGTTTCTTACTTTCAAATGTATTTAACAGAATTATCCGTACATGCTTTTATTCGGTTCAGAAGTATTATGACGGCATGATGCCGGTAGGCGATGTTGATGCCGATATACTTGAAGCAGCTAAAAAAGCAGTACTTGACTATGAGCGTTTTATGTACAGATTTGAATTTCATCAGGCGACGTATGTGCTTGATACGTATATAAGAAAAGCAAGCAAGTACATGGTAAAAAATCTTGGAGATGCAGATAAAAACGACGACAATGAGCTAAGAAGAAAGACACTTATAAACGTCTTCCATATTATAAGAACTTCTGCAGTTCTTCTTCACCCTATGGCACCAAAAGGTACAGAAATGATTCTTGAATATCTGCAGATGGATGAAAGCTTCTGGAGCTGGGAAAGAATATTTGATACAATGAAGGAATTTACTGACGGAAGGGATCATGAACTCAGATTTCTTGAACCGAGAGTGGATTTTTTCAAACGTCATCCGAGTCAGTTTAATCAGTCAGAGGAACAGTAACTTTAGATTCTCTTGAAATTATCATTTTGCTATCACATAATGCTGATAAAATTCAAAGCATAAATAGCCATTTTATTGCTCCATGAAGAATCCTGCAACAGTTTTCAGAATGGAGCAATAAACATGAAAAGTTGTTTAGATAAAAATGTCAAAACAGGGAGGAATAGCTGGTGATCCAGGTTAAAAACCTTTCCAAGCACTATGGCGAAAAGAAAGCCGTTGATGATATTACGTTCGAAGTAAAGGACGGAGAAATATTAGGCTTTCTGGGACCTAACGGTGCAGGAAAATCTACTACGATGAATATGCTTACAGGCTATATTTCATCTACATCAGGTCAGGCACTTATTAACGGTATCGATATTATGGAAAACCCTAAAAAGGCAAAGTCATATATAGGATATCTTCCGGAAATACCGCCGTTGTATGCTGATATGACAGTAAAAGCATATCTCGATTTTGTATATGACCTGAAAAAATGCAGGCTTTCAAGAACCAAGCATCTTCAGGAGATATATGATCTTGTAAAAATCACAGATGTCCAGGACAGAATTATAAAAAATCTTTCAAAGGGATATAAACAGCGTGTGGGACTTGCACAGGCCCTGATAGGAAATCCGCCGGTGCTTATACTTGATGAGCCTACTGTGGGACTTGACCCGAAGCAGATAATTGAAATAAGAACGCTTATTAAAAAACTCGGTAAAAATCATACAGTAATCTTATCATCACATATTCTGTCAGAAATACAGGCTGTATGTGACAGAATAATAATAGTAAATAAAGGCAGAATTTCAGCTGATGATACAACCGAAAACCTTTCAAAAAATATGACAAATGATCATAAGCTTATCGCACAGATAGAAGGTCCGAGAGAAGAAGTTTATAAGGCAGTAAGGGCAATAAAGGACGTTGTTTCGGTAAGAGCCGATATGAAACGCGGAGAAAATATTTATGATTATGAAATTGAAGCAAAGCCGGGTGTAGACATCAGAAAACCGCTTAACAAGCTTGTAATGGAACGGAACTGGTATATTCTCATGCTTCAGCCAAATGATCTTACTCTTGAAGACGTATTCTTAAAGATTGTTATGGGCGATTCCCCTAATATAGAGCCTGAGCTTACAGATCAGGAAAAGGCTAAAATTCTTGATGAAGCTTTAGGGAAAAAAACGGAGGATAAGAAGGCTGAGACAGAAAAGGCAATCGATGAGGCACAGGAAAAGCTCAAAGAAGTTCTGAGCGGTATAACACCAAAGAAACCGTCTGAAAAGTCTCAGAAATCAAACACATCCTTAGATAAAAAAAAGACAGATAAAAAAGGAGATGAAAAATAATGGGAGCAATATTCAGACGTGAATTGAATGCATTCTTTACTTCTGCAGTAGCATATATCTTCCTTGGAGTTTTCTATCTGATGTCAGGATTTTTCTTTGTAAGTTCTTCTATTGCGGGAAAAACAGCTGAACTGTCAAGTGCTTTTTCTTCTGTATTTCTTGTACTCATTTTTTTAATACCTCTTATGACAATGAAGCTTTTTTCAGAAGAAAAGAGACAGAGAACAGAGCAGGGACTGCTTACAGCACCTATTGGTATTCCGTCAATAGTTCTTGGAAAATATTTTGCAACTCTTGTGCTTTATACAATAGGTATCAGCATTTTTCTTATATATGCTCTGATACTTGAGTTTTTCGGTTCGGTTGACTGGACGATGGTGCTTGCAAATTTCGTTGCGTTATGGTTCCTTGGAGCAGCATTCATAGCAGTTACCTTATTTATTTCTTCACTTACTGAAAATCAGATAATTGCGGCAATTGTGGGATTTATTTCGCTTATGGTACTGTATCTTATCGATTCAATTGCTACGATGATACCTGTTGAATTTATATCAAAGATTCTGACCAATCTTTCATTCTATTCAAAATACAATGAGTTTGTAGGCGGGTTGTTTAATTTATCCAGTGTGCTTTTCTATTTAAGTACAGCAGTGCTTTTTAATTTCTTTACAGCACGTGTATTTGAAAAACGTCGCTGGAGTTAGGAGGACTGGATAATGAGTAATACTAAAAAAGAAGATTCTCAGGTAAATGCTGAAACTAAAAGGTTCAATACCAGAAAGCTCAAATACGGCTCTCTTGCAACAGCAATTACTGTAATATTTATAGTTGCTGTGGTGCTTGTAAATATACTTGCAACACAGGTTACAAAAAGATTCGGAATGAAGATTGATGTAACAAAGGAGCAGATTTTTGAAATTTCACAGCAAACACGCGATTATCTTGATACACTTGAAGAAGACATAGATATTTCTGTAATGGTTGATGAGTACGCTCTGGAAAACGGTGGCATATACTATAAATTAGTAAAAGAAGTTACAGAGAAATATGCATCATGCAGTGATAAGATAAACCTTAATTATTATGATCCTGAAAAGAATCCTGAGGTTGTTGCAAAATACAAACAGTTTTATGCAAAATCAATAGGTGCAGAGGATATAGTAATTAACTGCGGAGAAAGAATACGTGTTCTTAAAATGGGTGACCTGTATGAAACCAGGATGGATGAGTACTACCGGCAGGAAATAAAAGCAATAAAGGCGGACCAGGAGCTTACATCAGCAGTTATGTATGTTGCCAATCCAAGTCCTCCTGTTATAGGCATAATAAGCTGTAAATCATCTGACAGTGTTACTGTATCATTGTCCCAGCTCCAGTCTATACTTGAGAAAAATGGTTATACGGTAGAAACTGTGGATTTACTGACTCAGGATGCAGATCCTAAATATTCAATGCTTATTTTGCCGGCACCTTACAATGATCTTACCCCTGATGTTATGGGTAAGCTTGATAATTATCTTTACAATAACGGAAATCTCGGAAAAAATCTCTTCTATATTGCAAACTGTGATCAGAGGGAAACCCCGAACATCGATGCTTTCCTTGAAGAGTGGGGAATAAAAGCTGAAATAGGATATGTAATGAACGTAGATTCAAAATCAAGCATGGCCCCTCCGATTGCAGGTCTTCAGAGTCGTTATGAAACAGGAAAGCTGAATATAGCGGTTGATGAATATAAAGATCTCGTAACTGATAATACTTTACCAATAGTATCGCCTTTTGCAAGACCTCTGACACTTCTTTTTGATCAAAAAGATGATAGAGAAACAAAAGCCATACTTCAGACGCTTGAAACCACAATTGTAAATGACGGAACAATCAGTGATAAGAAATTGGAAGAATTGACTCAGTCTGTTCAGAACGTACTTGTTCTTGGCAGCAAGCATATTTACAAGGACAGCAATCAAATTTCAAGTAATTTAATTGTATCAGGTTCTGCATATATGCTTGACTATGCACTTACAAGTGATGCATCATTCAACAACCAGGAGTTTACGGTAAATCTTCTGAATAAATTTACTGAAAAAGAAGGCATAGTAATACTTTCAAAGAGTCTTGACATAGAATCAATTAACATCACTGAGGCTCAGTCCAGAAGAGTAATATGGGTAACAGTAATAATACTTCCACTGGTGGTTATTATTACAGGACTTGTTGTATTTATAAGGAGAAGAAACCGATGAGCAGAACAGTAAAGAGTATAATAGCAGGAGTTGCTGTTCTTGTACTTCTCGGAGGAGCTTTGCTGGCACTGAAACTGACTGAACCAAAGCCTGACACATCTTCGTCAGCTTCAGATGAAGATACAGGATTAGAATTATACTCAGATGATTATAACAATATTTCGTCAATCGAAGTTATAAATGAAAATGGCGGATATACAATATTAAGAACCAAAAAGGCAGAACCAAAATCGGAAGCAGAGACAACAGCGGCTGACAGTTCAGCTGCTGCCTCTGAAAATAAAAGCACATTTACAGTAGCTGAGCTTGATGATGTAAAGCTGGATGATTCTTTGATAAGTACGCTTCCTACAAATGCGGCAGCATTGAACTCAACAAAGCTTATAGGAGAAAACATATCTGATTTTAGCAAATATGGTCTTGAAAAACCAAAGGCAGAGGTAAAGATAACATTTGACGGTGAAAATGCCAGAGAGGTAACTCTTCTCGTAGGTGATGATACACCTGCCGGTGATGTGTATATATGCATTAAGGGTGAAGATAAGGTATATTCCGTTTCAAATTCAGTTGTAAAGGTGTACACATATGAGAAGGAATACTTTGTTTCACTTGTATGTATCGAAGAACCGGAAGATGATAATTTTCCGATAATTGAGTCAGTAGTAATAGACAGACCTGATCTTGAATATGATATTATAATGAAGTATGATCCGCTTTCAGGCGGTGACGATGAATCCGGCGGAACATCTGCTACTCATATTATGACTTCACCGGTAAATGCGTATCTTAACGTTTCTGAATCAGTAAAATATACACACGGAATGTTCGGACTCAGGGCTTCAAGTGTTCTCAGCCTCCACCCAAGTGATGAGGAGCTTGAGTTTGCCGGAATAAACAATCCGTCATGTACAGTAACAACCACACTTGAAGACGGAAAAGAATATACTCTGAAAATAGGAATGAGCTATGGTGCTGATGATGGTTCACAGACCGGATATACAGGATATATTGAAGGTATTGATATATTGTGGCTGTTTAATGCTGACAGTATCCCATGGATTTCAATGAAGCCTGAAGATGTAATGTCATCAATGGTATTCGGCCAGTATATCTATGACGTATCATCTATGACTATAGTAACCGAAGGTGGAACACTGGCATTTGTAAATAGCGGTGATTCAGAAGATAACTATTCCGTTACACTTAACGGTGATGATTTTGATACCGAAAGATATAAAAAGTTTTTCCAGGCACTGATAAAAGCACCTGCCGAAGAGGTATGTATTTCAGATGAAGGAATAGGAAAGAGACTGGCCGCATTTATCATTACAAAAAATAACGGAACACCAGATGAAACAATTGAATTTTACGAAGCAGCCGACAGAAAGGTAATAATAAAAAAAGACAGCGTAGTATCATTTAAGTGCCGTTCATCATTTGTAACAAAGGCATTGCTGCCAAATATAGCAAACATTAAAGGAACAGAGGATTTTATTACTAATTGGTAATATAACGACAAAGAGAATGTCCCCCGCCTTTATAGGCGGGGGGTTCAATTCTGCTGTCCATTTGAAGCGAAATTTCTGACAAAACAGTGATTGCTTTTTAGATTATAATCGGATATTTTAAATAACTAATTGGACAAATGTCGAGAAAACTCCGAATATTTAATATTTTTAAAAAATTTTTTGTGCGACTTGCTAAATATATAAATATATGATATAATAGAATATGAACGGCATGAAGAGACCGAAGGGAGAAATGATTTATGAATGAAACAAAACAGGAAAAAATAAGATTTTTCACTTACAAAGGATTACAGTTAGTCAGGTGCGGAAATGTTCTGTACTATGGAAACATGACAGATGATTATGTTACGATGATACAGATAGTATCGACTCAGAAGGTAGGAAACCTCGATGTTGCAGATAAGGTAAAGGTATATCTTATGTCAACGGATGAAACGCTGAATCCTACGGATGCAATAAAGAAAACAACTGAGCGTAACGGATTATATGAGGCACTTGATCTGGCCGGCGTATGGCTTGAAAGAGCTGGACGTGACGAAATATAATTGTTGCATATAATCTACTAAAACAAAATCAAGCTGTACAGAACGAGTTGGGGTTCTGTACAGCTTGATTCTTTTATTTAAATTCATAAATGATATGGCTACACTGTTAGAGACCACCTATTCTGTCGTCCAAAAGTGAACGTATTTTGTCATCGGTAGGCACTGTATTTTGTCAAGGGCCTCATAAAGCAGAATGACACCCCCTTCCGGAGATGTCAATCTCAATCTAT
>JAEWXO010000056.1 GCA_023458875.1 Bacillota bacterium
GGGGGGGAGTTCATTTGTGGATATATATCGTTATTTCAATATTAATATTTCTGGCACTGCTCTTTAATTTTCATGCAGTGATCCATGTGAGCTTTATTGGCGGAAATCTTGAATATTATCTTAAATATACTTTTTTTAAGATATACTCAAATGTTCCGGGAAAAAATAAAAAGAAAAAAATAAAATCTGCTAAAAGAAAAAAGAAAAAAAATATCGAACAGCCCTTCAGCGATTCTTCAGGCAAAAAAAATGCATTGAATGAAGATAAAACTATAAAAGAAAAGACAAAAAAGGACAAGTCAGCTTCTCTTTTGGAAAAAGTAAGTTCTGTTATTGAATTTATAAGTTCAGCTAAAAAAGGTATTTATAAAATAATAAAAGGAATATCATTTTCCGACCTGTTTGTTGATTTTACTGTTGCTGATGAAGATGCATATGAATGTGCAATACGATTTGGCACGATAAATGCCGCAGTATACAATATAATAGGATTTATTTCGTCATCTTTTAAAACAAAGATAAAAAAGGTGAATATCAGCAGTAAATATAATAATAATAACAGTATATATAATTTCAGCTTTAATATAAGACTAAAACTTGGAACAGGACTTTTTGCCCTTGCAGGAATTCTGCTGAAAAGGATTATCGGTTCAGACAAAGACGATTATAATTTAAAGTCATCATCTGATGAAAAAGATCAGTTAAATTTATCAAAGGAGTGTATGAAAATGAATGAACATCCGGTAAACGGACTTATGGGAACAACAATTGAAAAACTCAGGGAAATGATAGACGTTAATACTATTATCGGGGATCCTATCTCTACACCTGAAGGAGCGACTATTATACCTGTTTCAAAGGTATCGTTCGGGTTTGCTTCGGGAGGTTCTGATTTGCCAGCAAAACAGCAAAAAAGTTTATTTGGTGGTGCGGCAGGTGCCGGAATGTCAATTCAGCCACTTGCTTTTATATGTGTATCACCAAGTGGTGAGGTAAAGCTTCTTCAGATGTCTGTAAATGCAAATAAAGAAAATGCTATTATTAACACAATACCGGATCTTATTGATAAAATATCAGATATGGTAGTTTCAAAGGATCAGAAGAAAACCGAAAAGACAGAAAAATCAATGAAATCAAAAAAGACAGAAAAATCAGAGAATTAAAAACAGATTACCTTCATAAATTATAGTATTAACATACGAATTATTTTATGGAGGTAATATTTTTATGAAAAATAAAATATTCTGCATTATACTTATGGCTCTGACGTTTATAACAATATCTGTTGATAAGTGTTATGCTCAGAGCATCGAAGTATCAGCAAAGGCAGCAGTGCTTATCGAAGCAAACACAGGGAAAATAATATACGAAAAAAATCCATACCAGAAGCTTCCGATGGCAAGCACGACAAAAATAATGACAACACTTCTTTGCCTTGAAAGCGGAAATCTTGATGAGGAATTCGTTGTTGACCCTGAGGCAATAAAGGTTGAAGGTTCGTCAATGGGGCTTCAGGAGGGTGATATTGTTACAAAACGCGCACTGTGCATAGGTATGCTTCTTCCTTCAGGAAATGACGCCGCAAATGTCACAGCCGTTCTGCTAGGCGGTTCTGCTGATAAATTTGCAGAAATGATGAATGAACGTGCAGCTCAGATAGGCATGACAAGAACATGTTTTGTAACACCTTCAGGACTTGAAGCAGAAGGACATGGTGCATCTGCATATGATATGTCATTGCTTGCACGTGAAGCGCTCAGAAACGAAGATTTCGCAGCAATATGCTCGCAGCCGTCAATGAAGCTTTCCTTTGGAAATCCGCCTTATGACAGGTGGCTTAAAAATACAAATAAGCTTCTCACAATGTATGAAGGTGTAAACGGAGTAAAAACAGGATTTACCGATGAGGCCGGAAGGTGTCTTGTTTCATCATGTGAGAAAAACGGTGTTTCACTGATCTGCGTAACATTAAACGCACCTTCTGACTGGAGTGATCACAGCAAGCTTTATGATTACGGATACTCAGAATTAAAGGCAGTTGAGGTGAAACCTGAAAACTACAGTGTCGATGTTGTGGGAGGTATAGGACAGAGTCTTCCTCTTTCCTCAGCTGATACTATTTCAATAGGTACAGATAACGGCGAGCTTTCAGGACTTGAAGAACGTGCATACATTGAAAATTTTTTGTATGCGCCTGTTGAAAAAGGAACATATGCCGGATATGTTGATTATTATTATGACGGAAGATTAGTTGACAGTATTGAGCTTTTTACTGATGCAGGAACTGAGATTTACAAATCACACGCAAAACAGAAAACAGGTGTAGCTGAAAAAATAAAGGATTTTTTTGAAAAAATATTTTAGTCAGAAAGGAAATAAAAAATGCTGGTAGTATCTGCAAAACAGATGACTGAGATTGAAAAAGCCTCCGATAAATGCGGTGTGACTTATTCAATGCTTATGAATAATGCCGGAAGAGAACTGGGCAAGGAAATAAAAAAGCTGGCAGAAGAAAACAAGCTTTCCTCTGTAATATTTTTATGCGGAAGCGGAAATAACGGAGGTGATTGTTTTGTTGCAGCAAGATACCTGAAAGAAGCGGGCTTTAATGTTTCCGTTGCACTTATCTATGGTATGCCAAAAACTCAGATATCGGGAGCGGAATTTGGGAAAATGAACGGTATACCTGTTTATGAAGATTTTGATGAAATTAAAAAAACAATACTTGATTCTCAGATAGTTGTTGACGGTATATTCGGTACAGGATTTCACGGAAATCTTGATAAATTATCATCGGAACTTTTTAACCTGGGTGACAGTGCACTGAAAATAGCAGTCGATATACCAAGCGGAGGAAATGCAACAACAGGGAGTGTCTGCGATGGATGCTTCCGTGCTGACTATACTGTTACATTCGGATTTAAAAAAACAGGTATGACGCAGTATCCACTTAAAGAATACTGCGGAAAAGTCATAATTTCCGATATAGGATTACCTGATGAATGTAAGGGTACGGATTTTATTTCAGCCGAAGAAATTGATGAAAATACAATATCAGGTGTTCTTAAACCAAGAAGACCTGATTCTCATAAAGGTACATACGGAACACTGTTTTGTGTGACTGGGAGCGGATGTATGCCCGGAGCTTCAATAATGTCAGCTGAAGCTGCACTGAGATGCGGATGTGGCATAGTAAAGCAATGCTCCCCTGAGAAAAATATAGCACCTATTGCCTCAAGAATACCTGAAATCGTTTTTGTAAGTATGGATACGGATAAGGATGGTTTTTATACAGAAAATAACTATCAAAAAATAATTAAAGAAGCATCTGGGATAGGTGCGATACTTATTGGCTGCGGTCTTGGGGTTACAAATGAAACAAGAAACCTTGTAAAGAAAATTATTAAAACAGCAGACTGTCCTATTATACTTGATGCGGATGGCATAAACTGTATATGTGAATGCATAGATATTATTAAAGAAGCAAAAACAAAAATAATACTTACACCTCATCCTGCTGAAATGGCACGGCTTGTACAATGCCGGACATCTGAAATACAAGCTGACAGGCTTAAAATCAGTTCTGAATTTACCGATAATTATAAAAACACTGTACTTGTTCTGAAGGGTGCAGGTACTATAATTTCAGTTGACGGAAAGATGTATATGAACAATACAGGTAATGCAGGAATGAGCTGTGGAGGAAGCGGTGATGTTTTAAGCGGAATGATAGCTTCATTTGCAGCACAGGGGACTGACCCTCTTTATGCTGCGGTAATGGGTGTTTATATGCATGGAAAGGCGGGTGATACAGCAGCTCAGAGGTATTCTATGAATTATATGTTACCATCTGATATTATAAAAGAACTGCCACAGATTTTTCTTAATATTAAATAGGAGAATTAAAAAAATAAAAGAACATATAAATACAAGGAACTTTAAATTAACTAAATTTTAATTTAAAGGAGTTATATATGAAACGTTTGTTTGTATTTATGTTTACTGTAATTATTATTACTGTATTTACAGGGTGCAACGAAAAAACACCTGTAAAAAATGCCAAGGCTAATCTTGATTCCGCATTTGAGTGCAATATGAAAATAGTATATGATGATTCCGAGTTTGACGGAAAGCTTAAGAGGATGGGACATGGGGCATGGGAAGCAGAGTTTAATTCACCTGAAACATTATCGGGGGTAAAGCTTTCATTCCTGAACGGAGATGTTACGGCTTCATATAAGGGACTGAGCTTTACAGTACCAAAGTCAGCACTTCCGTTAAAATCAATTCTCAGTAATCTTATGACTGTTGTTGATGAGCTTTCTGTGCTTGATGAGCTTGAATGTACGGTAAAGGATGGAATGATGATAGTTGAAGGTGATGTTGAACAGGGCCCCTATACGTTGAAAATTGATGAAAAAACAGGATGGATTTCTGAATTTGAAATGAAGAATGTAAACACCAAGATGACATTCAGTGATATGGTTATTACAGATGATGATATTCAGATATCAGGGATGACTTCTGAAACGACAGCTCAGCCTGTATCCGATGTATTGGAAACATCAGCTGTTCAGTCTGATACAAGTACTGCTCCGGCTGAGTAGCTGTTAAAATAGCTGCTATTCAGCCCATGGAGGGTATAATACTTTAGCAGGGATTTCGACCCGTTCCGGGTCGACCGGGCTTTGCGGTCGCCTGGACTTCGCTTACAAATCTTCCTCACTTGTATGAATAGCTGATTAAAATATGCTGCTTTACAAAAGTTAAATTGTAAGGCAGCATATTTTGTGTTATCTTATTATTGTCAAAACATATAAAATTGTATTGTATTAATCATATTTTTTGTGAAAATCAATTGACATCGACAGAAATGACTGATATAATATTAGTATAATATGCAGTTAAAAAAATACTTCTATTTATCAGTATGAAAGGTGGTTATTTATCATGAAAAAAACGATCCAGAATTTTATCAAACGGACAGACCTTGCAAAAGATTCAGAACACGGAAAACGATTAAAAGGATTTACACTCGTAGAAATTATAGTTATACTTGTTATTCTCGCTATACTGGCAGCCGCGATGATTCCGGCATTAACAGGTTATATTGACAAAGCAAAGCAGAAAACTGCAATTACAGAAGCAAGGAGTGTACTTACAGCAGCGCAGACTCTGGTCAGTGAACAGTATGCCCTTGAGGAGCCTGATGAAAACGGTGAAATAATAGTCGGAATTATTACACCCGATGATTCATTAAAAGCAAATATCCTTAAGCTGGCAGATATTTCTTCCTCAAAAGCCTCAATACAGAGTATAACAGTAGAAAAAGGCAAGGTAACCGCAATGAAATATATCACATCTACAGGCAGGACAGTAAATTTTAAAGATGGCAAATTTACAGCATATTAAAAAGTAAAAAATCATTCAGCCATTACGATTAATTTGTGCTGAGATTCCGGGTTGACCAGGATTTGCATTCGCCTGGATTTTGCTCGTATATCAGACTCGCTTTATTGTATGGCTGAATAGTTACTATTAAACGGATACAGAGGAGGGGATGACTGTGGCGGTGTTTGAGTACACAGCGTCCAGTATCAGTGGAAAGATTAAAAAAGGAGAGATTGCATCGGTAAATTCTCAGCAGCTCAGGGAAATGCTCCTGCAACAAAATCTTTATCTGATAAAGTATGAAGAAAAAATAAATATTTCATCCGGTAAAAGACTTAAGAAAAATCAGCTTTCTGACTTTTGCAGGGAGCTTGGTTCTTTACTTGGCTCAGGTGTACCGGTTGTGCGTTCATTTAATATAATATGCCGTTGTAATATGGAACCAAAGCTTAAAAAAGCATATACTGACATATCAGTGCAGATAAAAAGGGGAGTGAATTTATCTGATGCTATGGCAATGCAGGGCAAAATGTTCCCCGAAATGCTCATAAATATGATAAAAGCAGGTGAAGCCAGTGGAAAATTAGAAAAGACATTTGAGAAAATGTCAATACATTATGAAAAAGAGTACCGTATGGCTGACAGTGTAAGGAGTGCAATGACATATCCTATAGTTTTGCTTGTTCTGCTTGTATGTGTCATGATGTCGCTTTTTACATTTGTGCTTCCGACATTTTTCGGATTGTTTGAAGGTATGGAATTACCTCTTGTTACACGGATAATAATGAACCTGAGTAAAACAGTAAGAGAAAACTTTTTTCTTATTATTCCCGGAGGGTTATGTCTGTGTATTGGTGTTTGTTTTGCTGCAAGGCTCTACCACATAAGATATGCAATAGATAAGTTCAAAGTACATATTCCCAAGGTAGGAAAGCTTGTGAAAATAATATATACCGCACAGTTTTCACGTACATTATCGTCATTGTATGCAAGCGGCATAAACATTATGGATTCACTTCAGATTTCGAAAAATACCATTACAAATATTTATATACGAGAGCAGTTTGAAGATGTAATAAAAAAAGTACGCTCAGGCAATACATTATCATCGGCATTGTCGGAAGTAGACGGATTTGATGTAAAGCTTTCACAGACAGTCGAAGTAGGTGAAGAAACAGGGCGACTTGACTCGATGCTTAACAGTACGGCAGATTCATATGAATATCAGTCACAGGCGGCAATAAGCAAAATGATAACTGTTCTGCAGCCTCTGATGATAATAATAATGGCAGGTCTTGTACTTTTGGTTATTGCTGCGGTTATAATACCGATATTTTCAATGTACGGAAATATCGAAAGTTTAGGTGAAACCGATTACGATATAACTGCCGATATTTCACAGCTCGTTGCCAATACTGCAAGAAGGAGGGTATAGCGATGATTATATCCGTATATATTTCAAACGAGTCCATACATATGATATCAGGTATAAAATCCGGTTCTTTAACCCATATAAAACAGATAGACAGCGAGAAAATAAATGACGGCTGTATTATAAACGGTGTAATTACCGATCCGGCTTCTCTTAAAGTCAGTCTTGAAAGTATATGTAAAAGGTTTAAAGACCCGGTTAAAAATATTCGTCTTACTGTTGAAGGAAGCTCGATAATTACAAAGCTTATTGATGTGCCGCTTTTAAAGCAGGACAGGCTTTTTGAGTTTCTTTATCAGAATTTTGAGGATATTGAGAACAGTCGGAATATGATAGTTGATTATATGGTCCTTGAGCAGAAAAACCAGGCAGGAGGCGCAACGGTTCTTGCTGTTCTTATAGAAAAAGACTTTATTGCACAGTACAT
This sequence comes from Bacillota bacterium, assembly GCA_023458875.1. Lineage (GTDB taxonomy): Bacteria > Bacillota > Clostridia > Oscillospirales > Ruminococcaceae > HUN007. The sequence continues at coordinate 7,251 of JAEWXO010000056.1, forward strand.
AGATTTGTTCGGTTCTGCAAGGATAAAAATAGAGTCTGTTGATATATCACTGGGATGCCTTATACGGTATGTTTCGGGTATAAAAGCTCTTTCTGATAAAACATTTGTCATATCGGTTTTTGATAAAAATACAACTTTGCTTACTTTATTTGTAATCGGAAAATACAGATTTTCAAAGCGTGTACGAATAGTTGCTGACAATGACTCCGATGAAATGTATGAAGAGCTTTTAAAAATACTGCTGAATATGATACAGTTTAATAAATCCGAAAAAACAAATAAGGATATTACCGATATTTATTTCGGAGGATTTCTGCCCCAGGAAAATTCAGTATACAAACGTCTTTCCGAGAATCTTGGTGTTAATGTAGACGTTGTTCCTGAGCCATCAGAAATTAAAACCCCAAAAGATATCGTACTCAGTGATTTTATTTATGCATCCGGAAATCTCATAGTATAGTTGAGGTGGAAGATATGAGAAAAATGAAAAAAAAGAATATAAATTTATATACACGGTATAACAAAAGCCTTAACGAGCCGTTAAATGTCAACAGATCCGAAAGGTTATACACATTGTGTGCAGCAGGGCTTGTAATACTGATAGCAGGAACGTATATTCTGTTAAATATACAGTTAAAAAACCTTCAGCTTGAGCATGATGAGCTATCGGAAAATATATATTCTGGTGAGGCAAAAGTCCGTGCAGATGAGATAAGCAGATTTTCAAATGAAAATACGCTTTTAAATATGATTTCGGACAGACATAAGGAAAATATCGGCAGTATAGAAATATCAGATAAACTTATTGATAAACTGAATTATGAATTAATAAATGAAATATTAAGTTGTCAGAAGCCGGATATTTCTATTAAAAAAATAATATTTGAAGAAAATACGTTTTCAATAATATGTGAAGCGCTCCAGGCCTATCAGGCATCGGAATTTGTGTCGTTGCTTGATCAGAAAAAGCTGTTTTTACATCTTTCTTATTATGGATTCAACGTAGAAGGTGACAGATATTCATTTAATGTTACTGCTGTTCTCTGAAGGAAGTGTGGATAATGAAAAATACAACTAACAGACAAATATTTACGCTTTTTATACTTGTATGTATTCTTATTATTGTAATAGCGGTTCAGTATTTTTTCCGCCCTGTTATCAGACAAAAAAACAAGCTTTCGGAGCAGATCGAAGATATGCAGTCTGAATACGATGATGTCAAGATGAACGCTTTAATTTATAAGGCTGATCTTTCTGTATATCAGAAAAATAAAAAGGCTCTTGATGATAATCGTAAGCAGCTTTTGCCTTTGATGAAAAGCAATGAGCTTGATAATATGATAACAAAAATATTTTCTGAAAAAGGATTATCAATAGATTCTTTGGATATTTCCGAAATAAAGTCTGACACAGTAAGTATGCAATATAAGGATACACAAAAATATGAAAGCGAAGACTTTGAAGAAGCTGAAGATATTGAAAATGAAAAAACCGACGATAAACAGCTTGATTTGTCAGTATATCCTGACGGTGCAAAGACAGTAACCGATAAGAACGAAAGGATATTGCTTGAATATCAGACAGGTGAATATTCATGTCAGCTTCGTTATAATGCAAGCGGCACTTATAAAAACATTCTTGACCTTGTAAATGAAATATCAAAAAATAATTCATTGCAGGTAAATTCAGTTTATTTTACAAGTACGGATACTGTTTCACCTGGCTGTATTTATCAGGCTGATATACTGATTACAGCCTACATGTACGACAGCCCTGATTAGTCAGCGTGTATGCCCGAAGGTTAGAGGCGTGACCGGAAAGCCCGGTCGGTTCACACCGACTTGAAATTTCTGCCATACTGCTAACTTAACCTTCATCACTGACCAATAACAGGAAATTAACAGGAGAACAAAAGTATGAGAAAAAAATTACATGGTTCAGCTATACTGTGGGCAGTATGTTCACTGCTTGTTGTCATGGTTATTATCACCGGAATTTTCTCATTAAATAAAATATATGTCCGTAAAGAAATTCAGAGCATTGAAAAAAAACAGGCACAGTATTATGCACGCTCCGGAATAAGCATTACAGCCAGGCTTATTGAGGACGGAGATGAATCGGTAAGCCCTGATATTAACAATGTGATAAAGGTAGAATATGACTGGTGTGATGTGAAAATAGAACAGTCTACAGATTTTACTGCATATATTCATTCTTCTTCAACAGTAGGAAATACAGTTGAGGAGATGCGGGGACTGATGATTAAATCAGGTGAAAAATGGGAACTTAAAGGTTACGTTACATATTAGAGAGGTGAAATTAATTGAAAAAAAAATTATACGGAACCACTCTTGTTGAAGTCATAACTGCAATGACGATAGTAATTATAGTATCAATTATATTGTATATAGGAATTTCAGCATCAGCAAAGTTTATTGTGCATGGTACGGATTTACGGAATGCCAGTGCTGAAGCTGAGAAAAAGATGGAAAATGCTATTTCAGAAAACGAAGGTGTAACCCGGACAATAACCTATAAAATTAACGGAGTAAAATACAGTACGGAAGTCTGTAAAATAACCACAGAGGATAAAAATAAAGTTATGAAATATATATGCTTTATACCGTATATTTCCGAAAATAATGAGTGAAATAAAATGGGGATGATATTTTGAAAAAAAGGCGGTTGTCAGGTCTGACTCTGGTTGAAGTAATGGTTTCACTTGTTATCCTTGTTATTCTGATTTCAATATCATCTGCGGTAATGATAACAGGGTTCAATACATTTTTTGAAAATGCTGTTATGCGTGCCGCGCAGGATGACGGTAACAGTATATATAGCTTTATTGCAGATAAGATCTCGTATGCAAATGAATTTATTATAGCATCAGAAGAGTCAGAAATGTCAGGGGATTACCCATACAGTGAAACAATAATAATAGATAAAAACCGTATGGTCCTAAAGAGAAAAGATGAAGAAGTAAATATTTACAGTTTGGGTACACTGCACGGAAATACGTGTGAGATAAGAATTGAAGGATTCAGTGAAAACGGAAAATGTATATCACTGAAGGTAATAATGAGTCATAAGGGAGAAACGGTATATGTAAAAAAAGGTCTCGTTGCACTTTTGAATTATGATTACAGCAACAAAAATTATAAAATTGAAACTTATGGAAGTGAAAAGGTTATAACATACAGTTATCTTGAATAGACTCATGGGGATATGGAGGAAAAGAAATTGAAAGATGTGCCTATCGGTGAAGTACTTAAGGAGTACGGATATATTACCGAAGAAAATATACAGGAAGCATTAGAGTATCAGAAAACTGAGGCGGGAAACGGAAAACGTCTCGGTACTTTACTGCAGGAGCTTGGATTTGTTACTGAAATGCAGGTTCTGGAGTCACTTGGCAAGAAGCTTGAGCTTCCCCTGATAAATATTGAAGAATATAATATAAATCTTGAGGCATCCGAAAAAATACCTAAACAGCTTGCAGTTAAATATAACGTTCTTCCGCTTTCGCAGAACAACAATAAATTTCAGCTCGCTGTGTCAGATCCTCTTAATTTTTATGCGCAGGAGGATATACATCAGATAGTAGGGGCCCCTCTTGAAATAATGATAGCTGAAAGCTCTGCAATACGCAGAATGATAGATTATAATTATGCAGAAATAAGCGCAAAAATAGCAGCACGTAAAGCCAATATATCAGTAAAAGAGCTGAAGGTTCCTGCAATAGAAATAGAAGACGGTGATGATGAGGTACCGGTAATAAATCTTGTTAACTCACTTCTTGCAAGAGGCTACAGCATAAACGCAAGTGATATACATATTGAGCCGTTTGAAGCTCATACGCAGATTCGTATGAGAATAGACGGTATGATAGTTGATTATGTAACGATAGCAAAATCCCTTCACAGCTCAATTGCTGCACGCGTTAAAATAATGGGGAACATGGACATAGCAGAGAAGAGAGTTCCGCAGGACGGTAACTTCAGAACTATTGTCGGAGATTTTGATATAAGTATACGTGTTTCGGTAATACCGACTATTTACGGTGAGAAGGTTGTAATGAGATACCTTACATCCGATACTGCAATTGATAAAGCAGGATATTTCGGGATGGAAACTGATGCCTATGAGAAAATATGCAGAATGCTTCAGGCGCCAAACGGGATAATCTACATTACAGGACCGACCGGTTCAGGTAAAACCACAACACTGTATATGGTTCTTGAGTACCTTGCAAAGCGCCAGGTAAATATATCAACTATTGAAGACCCTGTTGAGAGAGGAATTCCGGGAATAAATCAGATGTCTGTAAACAAGGCGGCAGGTCTTACATTCAGCACAGGACTCAGGGCTATTTTAAGACAGGATCCTGATATAATTATGCTCGGTGAGACACGTGATACAGAAACAGCTGAAATTTCGGTAAGAGCGGCTATAACAGGGCACCTTGTTGTTTCGACGCTACATACAAATGATGCGGTTTCATCAATAGTCCGTCTTGAAGATATGGGAATTGCACCATACCTTCTTGCAAATTCGCTGGTCGGAATAGTTGCACAGCGACTTGTAAGAAAAGTATGTGATGGATGTGCGTATGAAACAGAACCGTCACCTGAAGAATCAGCGATTATAGGAACGCATATTAAAACGGTAAGAAAAGGACGCGGCTGTCACGTATGCAACAATACAGGGTATAAGGGAAGAGTGGCTATTCATGAGATACTGATGATCGATAAAACTCTGAAACGTATGATAACCGGAAAAGCTGACAGTCAGGATATGTTTGAATATGCTGTCCGGAATCAGAACATGAAGACTCTGAGAGAAACAGCAATAAATCTTGTTGAGAGAGGTATAACTACGCCTGAAGAGGTTCTGAGAGCATCGTATTATTCGGACTGACGGTATAATATTTTTGACTCGTGCCGGGTCCGCCAGGACTTGCGGTCGCCCGGACTTCGCTTTATGGTATGGCTGAATGGCAGTGACTTATCAAAGGAGATGGTAGAAATGAAAAAAAAACAGAAAGGCTTTACTCTTGTAGAGCTTATCTGTGTGCTTGCGATTATTTCAATTGCAGCGGCAATTGCTGTTCCTGACATAACAGGGTATATAGAGTATTCGAAAAAAATTAACTGTAAAACAGTTATGCAGGGCATTGCTGATGAAATAAGATACAAATGCATTTCAAAACGATTTGAAAATGAATATACGATAAACGATCAGATAGAGAATGTTATTTCCTATGCGTCATATGATAATGCAGTTTATACGGAAATGATTACAGAAGGCGGAAATATTAAAAATACATGTTCAGACGGTGAAATATGCCCGAATGGCGGAATATACAGGTTTGAATGGGAGCTGACTAAAGGAAACAGCTCTGAAAGTATAATTCTGAAATTAAAATACACTTGCAGCTGTATTGAGGATAATAAAACCGAAGAAAAAATTATTAATGTTCAGCTCAGGAAACCGTATGTCGTTGAATAGTAATATTAAAATCGTTACTATTCAGCTACTACGGTTAAGCAGTGATTTCGATTCTGAGGAATCGACCGTGCTTTGCGATCGCCTGGACTTCGCCAATCTGGCTCATTTTATTTTTTTACTTCATAAAGTGAAAACAGGAAAATCACAAAATATAATAATTGATTTTTTTAACTAAATTTAATTAGTAATTTAGTTAAAAAGTCGATTTACAGGTTTAGAATATTAGTGTATAATATATACATAAACACTTAATTCTAATAACTGGGAGGAATATTATTAATGAAAAGAACATCATCATTTATTACAGCACTTTTGGTTATTTCATCAGCTGTAACTGCTTCACTGCCGTTTGGTATTTCAGCTGAGGAAGCACCAAAAGATAATTTTTATGCCATGAATGTAAACGTTAACATGTCAGACGAAGGTAAGCCGATAAGTCCGTATATCTATGGTATCAATGATCATGGACTGGATGACAGTGTAAAGGCAACATCTGTAAGGCAGGGAGGAAACCGTTATACTGCATACAATTGGGAAACCAATTACTCAAATGCAGGTTCAGACTGGAAAAACTCATCTGATGATTTTATCTCAAAATCAGACAAGCCGGCAGCAGCCGCAACAAAGCTTTCATCAGATGCTTCAAAAGCGGGTATAGCATATAAGCTTGCAACACTTCAGATGGCAGGTTATGTATCGGCTGACAAGGCAGGTACTGTTAATGCTGACGAAGCAGCACCTTCTGCAAGATGGAATGAAGTTAAGTTTGATAAGGAAGGAGACCTTAGTCTTACACCTGACCTGACTGACGGCGTTGTATACATGGACGAGTACGTAAATTATCTGGTTAAGACACTCGGAGACTCAACTACAGAAAAAGGCATTCAGGCTTACAGCCTTGATAATGAGCCGGCATTATGGAGTTATACACATTCTCTGGTACATCCGGACACTCTTTCATTCTCAGAGCTTGTTGAAAAATCAGTTAGTTTATCAAAGGCTGTAAAGTCAGTTGATAAAAACGCGGAAATTTTCGGACCTGCTTTATACGGATATACGGCATTTGATCATCTTCAGGATGATAATGCATGGAAAGCTGAGTGGGCAGGAAAATACGACTGGTTTATTTCTTATTACCTTGATCAGATGAAAAAGGCAGAGGAAGAGAGCGGACAGAGACTGCTTGATGTTCTTGATATTCATTATTATACAGAAGCTCAGGGAACATGCGGTACGAGAATGTGCAGTGATCCTACTCATACAGAATGTATCGATGAAATGCTTCAGTCATACAGAACACTCTGTGAAAAAGGTTACACTGAAAACAGCTGGATAGGCAAGTATTGTCAGCAGAATATTCCTATACTTTCAAGAATGCAGGAATCAATAGATAAATATTATCCGGGAACAAAGCTTGCAATAACAGAATACAGCTTCGGAGGCGGAGACTGCATCGCAGGCGGTATTGCTGAAATTGATGCATTGGGAACTTTTGCGAAGAACGATGTATATTTTGCAACAATGTGGGCAGATAATGCACCATACCAATACAGCGGAATAAATATGTTTACAAACTTTGACGGAAACGGATCATCATTTGGTGATACACTTATAGAAAGTACAACTGACGATTATGTAAAATCAACTTCATATGCAGCTGTTGACAGTGATGACAAGGGTGATGTGACAGTTATTGTAACAAACAAGAGTCAGACACAGGTAGAAAAAGCAACAATTAATCTGGAAAATTCAGATCTTGATTATAAAAATGCTGCGGTATATGTTCTGAGCGGAAAAAGCAGTAAAATAGAACACATGACAAGCCTTAAGAATATTGACGACAATACATTTACAGTTGAAATTCCTCCTCTTGCAGCTGTTCAGATCCTTGTTACTGATGATGAAACTGCATACAGACCTGTTCAGGAACCGGATCCTGAAATTGTAACAACAGAAAAGGTAAGCGGAAAGGTTACAGGAGAAGGCGGAGCATATAAAGTAACTTTTGCTGATCAGATAGGCAAGATAGCCGTTATTGATATGACACTGGCATCAGGCGTACCGATGGCATCAGGAGCTATGGCATTTTCAGTTAAGTACAACGGTATTGATTACTGGGTACCGTGTAACTGGTCAACAACAAAATCAGGCGAAGTAACTGTTGATTTAACAAAACCGTCAAGCGCTTATAATGCACTGGATGATTCAACAAGTGAAGATGAAGAGCTTCTTGCAGGACTTGCTGAATTAATACAAAAGGAAAAAACCGCAGAGGTTCAGATATGGTATGTTGCTGATTCAAGCTGGGAATCGATTGATCCGTCAAATCTTACTATTAACGACATATTTATTAATAAAGTGCGTAAAGTAGATTCATACGGTGATCTGAATGCCGATAAAAATGTAGACATAACCGATATGACAATACTGAGCCTTTATTTCCTCGGAGATGTTAAGCTGGACGAAAATGTTGTAAAGTATGCTGACGTAAACGGTGACGGAAATACAAACATTGCAGACCTTGCACATCTTAAACAGTATATCATGAAGGATCCTGTTACATTAGGACCAAAAAAATAGCTTGCAATTCACCCAAATTGGTGGTATAATTTTTCTATAGGAATTTCAACTCATGCCGGGACGCCCCGGGCGGTATTTAAAGTAGCCTGGACTCTGACTGCATACATGACTCATTTTATGGTATGGCAGAACAGTCGTAAAACAGGTTGTTAAAATTCATGTTTTCCGGTATTAAGAGTAAAAGATTCTGATATTTATTATTTTACAGTCTCAAAGATTTATAAAAAATTTAATTAAAAGTACCCTGATTTACAGAATATCAGGGTACTTTTGTTAAAAACGTTTATTTTATATCAATTAACTAAGGTTAAGAAATTACTATTATAATTAAAAAAAATATATATTAAAAAAAATTGCTTTGATATAATGATATAAAATGGATAAGTTTATAAAATCTGAAATAACAGAGTGAAAAAAACTTTATTATTATGGAGGTAAATAATGAGACTGTATAAGAAAATACTGGCAAGTACATTTGCTGTTCTGAGTTGTGCTGCAATTGGCTATGGGGTAGTTATGGCGGCAATTCCAGGAGATCTTGACAATGACGGAATAGTAAAAACCAGCGACATTAAAATTTTTCAGAGATTCCTCTTTGGAATCAGTTCAACGGTATCTACAAATGCTGATATGAATAATGACGGGAAACATCAGATAGTAGATTTATGCTTAATGAAAAATGCTGCATTGTTCCCGGATGCAGCTACAACGATTAAGGATTATGGTACGGATATGGATACAACAGCTACAGCAATCGCTGATTTCAGACAAGGAAAATCTTCATTATTTGAAGCATCAGACGGATGGACAAACGGAAATCCGTTTAACTGTGGATGGTATGCAAGCAATGCAGTAATCAAGAACAACGCATTAAATCTTACGATTGACAAGGACAGCACAGGAAAGTACAATTATTCCGGCGCAGAGTACAGAACGAAGGATTTTTACAGCTTCGGATATTATGAAACATCAATGCAGGCAATCAAAAATGACGGTGTAGTATCTTCATTCTTTACTTATACAGGCGAATCTGACGGAAATCAATGGGATGAAGTTGATATTGAGATTTTAGGAAAAGATACAACAAAGGTACAGTTTAACTACTATACAAACGGACAGGGAAATCACGAGTATATGTATGACCTGGGATTTGATGCATCAGAGGGATATCATACATACGGATTTGACTGGCAGCGTGATTCAATTACATGGTACGTTGACGGAAAGCCTGTATACAA
>JAEWXO010000057.1 GCA_023458875.1 Bacillota bacterium
GCATTAGGTGGTGGAGTAACAGTATTATCAGGAGGAGTTGCTGCATTACCAGGAGCAGCGATATCTACTGCCGGTGTAAGTGTAACAGCAGCCGGTGTAGCAGCAACAGCACACGGAGCATCCACTACGTTTTTCAGCGTTAAAAACATGGAACAAAATAAGGAGAATTTAAGACAATCAACTGCTGAATCAAAGGCGAACAAATCTAAAACCAGCACATCAAATAACTCAAGTGGTAGTAGTAAAACTTCACAAGGTGGTTCAAGTGGTGGAGGTAAGGGAACAGCGGATGCTGTTGAATGGTCAGATCATGGGTATAAACATTTTCCACAAAACAATATGAGTTGGAAAGATATTGTTAAGTCAACTAAAAATGGTCCTGCTAAATATAACCCTGGAACAAAGATTGAAGAATTAGAGAGAATGGTATGGGAAAAAGGTACCGCCGTGACTAACGGAAAATCATGGAATGTAATGGAGTTTGATGATGCTATTGGCGCTAGTGCTGGAGCTGAAACTAAATATATGAGAGTTGAAATGAGTGGAGGAACAATACATGGTCATCCTATAACAAAAGTTGAATATAAAAAGTTATTAAAATAGGAGAGTGAGTAAATTTGTTTAAAGACATTAATTTTGGAAAAGGTGTAAATAAAAAGTATATTGACTTCGATGTAAATAAAGATATTCCATTAGAGGAGCAGATTGATTTATTAAAAGAAGATTTGTTGCAAGTTAGTTATGATAATGATTATCTTATTGATATAGGATGGTATCCTGAATTTGATGAGGAAGGAAATTTCAGAGTATCTGTTATAAAAGACTATCAGTGGGATAATCCAATACTACAGAAGAGTTGTAGAAATTTAAAATTATTAGATGAATATTTACATGAATGTATAGATCTAATAGAGTCTAAGAATTAATGAAATTTTTATAACTGCATATATGTTGTGGTCGAGATTGTATAATAAAGTGTGTAAGTTATCAATAAATCTCAATAAAAAACTCATGCACTTTATTTTTGTATAAAAGTGCGATATAATTAAAGGAAAGGAATAGAAGGATGGTCCAGATAAACTAACTGTGTAAATGCATCAACCACTGAATTTTGTTAATAATAAAAATACAGCCAAATGGGAGGAGTCTATATGCTTGGTCGTATTATGCCGATATGGTCTGTTATACTTATTGAATTCTGCTTTGCATATCTGCTCGAATGTGTTCTTGGAGGCCCATATTCATTTAAGATTGCATCCAAAGTTTTTGATCCTGCAAAAACTCACCCTGTAATGTTTGAATCTGCGATCATATGTACAACAGTGGCGATTATGTGCCCTTCTATGAGTTTTATAGCGGCGTTGCTATATTATCCTTATTATTCAGGGTTTAATATAGCAACATTACTTGCAGATTGGCTTAAGATTTTATGCTTTAATTTTCCTTTTGCATTTTTTACACAGATGTTTTTTATACAGCCATTTGTACGTACAGTTTTCAAAGCAGTTTTTCACAAAGATATCGAAAACAGGGAAAAATCTGCTTAAACTTAAAAATACGCCTTTTTAATGAGGCGTATTTTTTATACAGATATATTTATAGTTAATAAGTTTATTAGTAATTTCCGGAGGTATCCTCCATGAGTTTGAATTTAAGATCCAGTTTAGTCTGTTTGTTATCATTATCCATACGGATAACCTTTATGCGGACTGTATCTCCTGCTTTTTTTCCTTCAAGAGCTCTTATAAGCGTGTCGTAATCATATGCTTTTTTGCCCTCGGCTTCAATTAGAATATCATTTACCATGAGGCCTGATTTTGCAATGTCACACTCAGGGTCGATGCTTTCAATCAGTATCCCTTTCGTGCCTTCAGGAAGATTATTTGATTTGACAAATTCGTCCGTAATAGTGTAGAACGTTATTCCTATTTTAAATCTGCCGGATACATGCCCTTCAGCAATAAGCTCTTCAATTATAGGCTTTGCTTCGTTTATTGTTATTGCGAAGCCAAGACCTTCGTAGCTTGAGCTTACATATTTTGATGACGTTATCCCTATGACCTGGCCGTACATGTTTACGAGCGCACCTCCGGAATTTCCGGGGCTTATAGCTGCGTCTGTCTGTATGCAGTTCATTTCATAGCCTGTTTTGTCGGCCTTTATCTTACGGTTTATTCCGGAAACATATCCTCCTGATATACTTCCTGTAAGCCCTCCTGGATTTCCGATAGCTATTACCTGTTCACCCTGAACAACACTGTCGGAATTTCCGAACTCTGCAGGAATGATCTTTTTAATGCTAGGTTCTATTTTTATAACGGCAATATCTGTTTTGGAGTCATAACCGACAACGTTTGCATCATATACTGATTTGTCATTCATGGAAACTGCAAGAAATTTTGCCGAATTTATTACGTGTGCATTTGTGACGATATACCCGTCATCGGACATTATTATTCCTGAGCCGCTTCCTACAGCCGCCGAACGTGATGAATCGGAGTATGTGAGGATTTCAACAATAGAAGGTCCGACGTGGTCCGCTATACCAACAGCGGTGTATTTTCCGTTTTCATCACGGAGCGGTTCCTGCCCCGGTTTTTCATTAAGGCCAAGTATAATGGTTGTGTTTGTACGTGGAGAATAGAACCCGGATTTAAAATTAAAAATTTCAGATACAATGCAGAATAAAGAAAAAGCAGATATAAGAATAACTGTAAGCAGAAATAATACAATTGCCGTTTTGGATATATGTTTTTTCTCAGACGGAATGAGGTTTTGATAATCTGAGAAACATGTAAAGCTTTTAAGATCATATTGATTATCGATTTTTTCAAATCTGTATTCTGGCTGGTCGTTACTGAAGTTACTGTTGTTATCCATGGCTATCCTTTCATAATTAATTCTTTTTCAAAACGCAGCTTTTAAAAAATGAGTTACTCACCGATGTTCTGGTCAGATTCAGTAAGCTCAAATTTATAGCCTACCCCCCAGACTGTCTTTAATGCCCACTGAGAAGAAATTCCATCAAGCTTTTCACGAAGCCTTTTTATATGAACATCAATTGTTCTTGAGTCACCGTAGTATTCAAATCCCCATACTTCATCAAGCAGCTGGTCTCTGGTATAGACTCTGTTAGGATTTGAAGCAAGATAAAATAAAAGCTCAAGCTCTTTCGGAGGTGTATCTTTTATTGTTCCGTTTACCTTAAGCTCATATCTTGTCATATTTACAGAGAGCTTGTCATATGATACTTCTTTTGATTCCGGTTCTGAGCATGACTGATTTACGCGTCTGTAAACTGCCTTTATTCGTGCCATGACTTCTTTTACGTCAAATGGCTTTACCACATAGTCATCGGCACCGAGCTCAAGACCAAGCACCTTGTCAAACGTTTCGTTCTTGGAGGTTATAATTATGATAGGAATATTTGATTTTTTTCTTATTTCCCTGCACACCTGCCAGCCGTCAATCTTCGGTATCATTACATCAAGCAGAATGATATCAGGCTTTAGTGCATTGAACTTAACAAGAGCTTCTTCACCGTCATGAGACAATATTACTCCGCAGCCTTCCTTTTCGAGATATACTCTCAGTAAATTACATGTATTTTTATCATCGTCTATTATGAGAACTTTTCCAAGAGACATGTGACATCATCCTTTTAATAATTATAAATTTTTTATGATGAATATGTTTATTATTTTATTATACAATATTAACGAAATATGTACAAGTTTTTAATATGAATAAATTATGTCCGAATGATTAATAACTTTATAATTTTGAACCAGCTTAATATGTAAAAAAAATCAAAAAAACAAACAGAGTATTGACACAATGCATAATAAACACAAAATAATAAGTTTTGATATGTGCAATTGCCCAAACTTTTCGGAATGTTAGTAAAAACCCTTGATTTTTTATATTAACTTGCTAAAATATAATTAGCACTCAACAACAAAGAGTGCTAATTAACTGAATGAATTTCAAAAATTCTGATTTAACTATTATCAAGGAGGAAATATATCATGAACATTAAACCATTGGCAGACAGAGTTGTAATTAAAATGACTGAAGCTGAAGAAACTACTAAAAGTGGAATCATATTAGCAGGTTCTGCAAAAGAAAAGCCACAGGTAGCTGAAATAGTTGCTGTCGGACCTGGAGGAGTAGTTGACGGTAATAAAGTTGAAATGTACGTAAAACCAGGCGATAAGGTTCTGACAAGCAAATATTCCGGAACAGAAGTTAAGGTTGATGGCGTTGAGTATACAATCCTTAAGCAGGAAGATATACTTGCAATAGTTGAATAATTTAATAAAAAATAATATAAAAAAGGAGTCTTAACAATGGCTAAAAATATTTGTTATGGTGAAGAAGCTAGAAAAGCTTTACAGAGTGGTATTGATAAACTCGCAGATACAGTAAAGATCACATTAGGCCCAAAGGGAAGAAATGTTGTTCTTGATAAAAAATTCGGAGCTCCGCTGATTACAAACGACGGTGTTACAATTGCAAAGGAAATCGAGCTTGAAGATGCATTTGAAAATATGGGTGCACAGCTTGTAAAGGAAGTTGCAACAAAGACAAACGATGCAGCAGGTGACGGTACTACAACAGCAACACTGCTTGCACAGGCTCTTATCCGTGAAGGTATGAAAAATATCGCAGCCGGTGCAAATCCTATGATAGTAAGAAAGGGCATTGCCAAGGCAGTTACAGCAGCTGTAAATTCAATAATCGAAAATTCAAAGTCAATTGACGGAAGCGATGATATAGCAAGGGTTGCTACAGTATCCTCAGCTGACGAAACAGTAGGAAAGCTTATTGCAGAAGCAATGGAAAAGGTTACATCAGACGGTGTTATTACTATAGAAGAAAGCAAGACTGCTGAAACATACAGTGAAGTTGTAGAAGGTATGCAGTTTGACCGTGGATACATTTCACCATACATGGTAACAGATACAGACAAGATGACAGCAGTAATAGACGATGCATATGTTCTTATCACAGACAAGAAGATATCATCAATCCAGGATATTTTACCGCTTCTTGAGCAGATTGTTCAGGCTGGTAAAAAGCTTGTTATTATCGCTGAAGACATTGAGGGCGAAGCACTTACAACTCTCGTACTCAACAAACTCAGAGGTACATTTATCTGCGTAGGTGTAAAGGCTCCTGGCTTTGGTGACAGACGTAAGGAAATGCTTAAGGATATTGCAATTCTCACAGGCGGCGAAGTTATTACTGACGAACTCGGACTCGATATTAAGGAAACAACAATCGAACAGCTCGGCCGTGCAAGACAGATCGTTGTTCAGAAGGAAAACACGATTATCGTTGACGGTGCCGGTTCAAGTGAGGAAATCAAGGAAAGACTTGCTCAGATCAAGGCTCAGATCGAATCTTCAACATCTGACTTTGATAAGGAAAAGCTTCAGGAAAGAGTTGCAAAGCTTTCAGGCGGTATTGCAGTAATCAAGGTTGGTGCTGCTACAGAAATAGAAATGAAAGAAAAGAAGCTCAGAATAGAAGACGCTCTTGCTGCTACAAAGGCTGCAGTTGAAGAAGGTATTGTTGCCGGCGGCGGTACAGCTCTTATCAACGCTATGCCTGCAGTTGAAAAAATCATTCCATCACTTGAGGGTGACGAAAAGACAGGTGCAAGAATAGTTCTTAAGGCTCTTGAAGAACCTGTACGTCAGATTGCTATTAACGCTGGCCTTGAAGGCAGTGTAATAATTGACAAGATCAGACGTTCACGTAAGCTTGGCTATGGATTTGACGCATACAACGAGCAGTACGTTGATATGATACCTGCAGGTATTGTTGACCCTACAAAGGTTACACGTTCTGCATTACAGAACGCAGCATCCGTTGCATCAATGGTACTGACAACAGAAAGTCTTGTAGCTGATATCAAGGAAGAAAATTCAGCTCCTCCGATGATGCCACAGGGCGGCGGAATGGGCTTTTAATAAAAATCCTTAACTTTAAAAAATATCCCTGCCTCGTTAATGAGACAGGGATATTTTTTATTTATTTTTTATTTATTTTCGTGAAAAATCTTCATGTTCAGCTTTGATTTTCTGCTTGTTATTATACATCTCCTGATCTGCACGTGCTATGACATCCTTTATATTAAGATCCTTGTCCTTTTCAAGCTGTGCAAATCCGACTGCAACTGAGAAAGGGTAGCCGTTATCTGTTTCCGCTTCTTTTTTGAGTGCATCGTTTATATTCTGCTGAAGGGAAATATCTGAGAGACATATAAATTCATCACCGCCGATTCTGTATACGAGCCCTCTGCCATCTGCTGCTGTAATAAGAGCCTTTGCGCATCTGATAATAGCTTCATCACCTTTTTCATGTCCAAAGGTATCATTTATATATTTAAGGAAATTTACATCACATGCTGCTATATAAAGCTCTGTGCATGATTTTTCGTTGCTTTCAAGGGTGCTTATCTTTGCTTCATATGTGTTTCTGTTCAGCGCCTTTGTCATGATATCTGTTTCAGCAAGCTGAAGAGCTTTTTTTGTTTTATTGCGCTTTTTTATTATGATATGAATTATTAGGAATGTGACTAAAAGCCCAAGTAATGATAATGAAATAATAAGTGCGGTGTTGATTCTCGTTTTGATCTGTATGATTGTAGAATCAACAATCTCAACATCGTCAATGTAAAACGACATCAGGTCATCGGAGGTAGGAGAATCTGTGTTTTCAGTCTGGACATACAGAAATACATTTTTAGCGTTTTCAGGTAGAGTATAACTGCCTGATATTTTAGACCAGCTGTCTTTTTGTATTTTTTTACTTGATATGATTTCGTATTTTGTTTTTCCTTCTATATCATACTGAAGCTGCAGTAAAAATGTATGGCTTTTATCGTATTCGGCACCGTTATACATTAGATGGGCGGAATATGTATAGTTTGTAGCTCTCTTTATTGTATCTATGTCTACTATAGGACCATTCCATACACTGTTCCGGTCAGTTGAGTAAAGAGAATATTTTCCTGAACTGCTGTATTCATCTGTGCGTATTATTCTTATTTCGCCTCTGGCGATCCATTTATCAAAGCTGTCCTCAAAGTCAAAAGAAAATTCATCTTTTTTTTCATTTTCCGTTACTTCTGTGTAGTTTTCCACAGATTCACCGGTAAGTGTATAATTATCCAGGTTAAAGTCAAGATTCTCGTTCTTTGACTCAAAGTATACTAATGTAGATACGGTATCTGCAGGGATGATAATTTTACCTTCGATTTTGGTCCATTGAAGTGGAGACACATCAGCGGAAGCAATATTATTAAATGTAGTTGTACCATTTGAATTTACAAGCTTAGCTGACATCAGGATTGTCTGGGTACTGTCACTCTGATTATATATCCATCCTGTTGATATATATTCTTTTTCCGGCATAACGTATGATGAAATATTAAGTGAGGGACCATGCCAGAATATAGAACGATCCGTGACAGCAAGACTGTTTTTGCCGGAACAGCTGTTGTTATAGTCTATTGACAGCGAGCCTCCTCCCATTGATGTCCATCCCTCTACTCCGGTTTCAAAATCAGAACAAATAATACATTTTGTCTCAGCTGAAACAGGAGCAGGATAAAGCAAAAGCGATATTAATATAGTAAAAGAAGACAATAAAGATAAAATACTAAGCTTCATTTTATTCACCCCTTTAATTGCAGATTTTCTAATCTTACTTTTATTAGTTATAATATTATTATAACATTTTCGTTATTATTTGTCTATGTGTACAGTTAAAAAGAATAGAATTTATTATTTACACAATAAATATTAATAAAATTTGTAAAAACAAATTGATTTTTAAAATGAATTTTGATATAATTAAATTATATTTTCAAATAATGAATGTAATCGTTTAAAATAAGGAGGCGATTTTTTGGAGGTTACTATAAAAGACGTTGCAAGGCAGGCGGGAGTATCTGTAGCGACTATTTCCAGAGTTCTTAATAAAAGCGCAGCAGTATCACCGGAAACAACTAAGCTTGTAAACGATGCAATAAAAGAACTTAATTACAGACCTAATTTTTTGGGAAGAAATCTTCGCAAACGCGAAACCCATGTGATTCTTGCACTGATGCCGTCCACTGAGCATACATATTATAGTGAGATTTTAAGCGGTATGCAGGTAAAGGGTAACGAATACGGCTATGATATTCTTATGAGTACAACGAACAGTTATCTGCAGCTGGAGATGAGACTTCTGGAAATGCTGTCAAACAGAACTGTTGACGCTGCTGTCCTTATGGGAACAAGACTTGACAAGGATGCACTGAAGGAGCTGTCCGAAAACAACTTCATTGCATTGTGCTGTGAGCCGGTAGAGGGGTCAGATATTCTCACGGTAACAGTTAATAATGAACAGGCAGCGTATGATGCAATCAGTCATTTTATTTCGAAGGGACACCGAAATATAGCAATGATTTCAACAGATGTAAGAGCACCTTCGTCAATTGAAAGAGAAAATGGATACATGAGAGCGTTAAAGGAACATAACATTCCATTCAATTCTGATTATATGTACTATGGTTCATATAGCTATAAATGCGGTGGAGAGGCACTTGAAAAGTTTATGCATATGGATAATAGACCTACAGCTATATTTACAATTTCTGATTTTCTTGCAGCAGGTGTAGTTAAAAAAGCATCAGAAATGAATATAGCTATCGGAAAAGAGCTTGAGGTTATAGGCTTTGATAATATAAGTATGGCTGAAATGTATACACCTTCTATTTCTACTGTAGAACAGCCTTGCTTTGAACTTGGAAAAACGGTAATTGATCTTGTAATAGAGAATATATCCGGAAAGAATAACCACGGAAGAGTATTTCTTAATCACAGACTTGTGTTAAGGCAGTCGACAGGCGACTAGAGTTGAGTGTTTTTTAGTAACCGGATTTATCGGGGGTAATTTTTTTGTGATGTAAAAATATTACTATAAAGATTTAATAAGTCAAAAAATGGCTGGTTATGTATGATAATATAATTATAACATCATAAATAAAATAAATCAATATTTTTTGCAAAAAATCAGGGAGAATTGTAATTTAAAAGAATAATATTTGAAAGACGGAGCATAACCTGAAATCAGGTTATGCTCCGTAGATGTTCAAAGCTCTTTTTTCAACAGGCAGAGGCAATTCGAAGAATCGCTTCCGTTCCGTCGGAGATTGTACACCGACTCAACGGAAAGATAGAACCCATGGCCTTTTGAGGAGGGCGATATCCTCTGTGTTGTTATATAATAATTGTTTTTGCGTATTCGTTCAGATCTTCATAATTATTTTCAAGAGTTCCTTCGATTACGTTGTCAAGAAGAGTGTTTAGTATAGCACCAATCTGCTTCCCTGATGCACCGAGTGATATCAGGTGGTTTCCGTTTATTTTAAGATCCTTTATGTTCAGGCATTCTTTTTTCAATAAAATCTCCTCGGCTTCTGCTTTTAGTGCAGGCAGATCATTAAGAGGTGAAGTACATTCTCCGTCCTTTGAAACAGCATCGGCCTGCTGAACCTCAATCAGGTTCATAAAAAGCTCAGGTCCTGTGACTGACATTATTTTTTTAATGCTTTTTCTGCTTCTGAATTCGTAATCATGATATTTAACGAGAGTGGTTACACATTTTACAGTGTTATTGTCGTATTTGAGGCGCTTTAGAATTTTTTCTGATATTTCAGCACTTTTTGCGGGATGATTTTTAAAATGTCCGCGGCCTGTTTCGTCAAGAGTGAAGCATACAGGTTTTCCAAGGTCATGCATAAGCATTGTCAGTTTTATAATAATATCATCAGGCGAATTTGATACAGTGCGAGCTATATGCTCCCACACCGTATATTTATGGTATTTGCTATGCTGCTCAAATCCCACACAAGGAGATATTTCGGGAATAAATACAGCGATAACCTGATAATATTTCATCAGTATGTCAAATGAAGATTTACCGAGTAAAAGCTTTTCAAGCTCAATTCTGAGCCTTTCGGCGGAGATAAATGAAAGGTTGTCTTTTTGCAGGAATATAAACTGTTCTGTAAGAGGATCTATATTGAAGCCAAGCTGAGACGAAAAGCGTATAGCTCTCATTATGCGGAGGGCGTCCTCCTCAAATCTTTTCTGAGGGTCACCGACACATCTGATGATCTGGTTTTTCAGGTCATCCTGACCGTTGAAATAATCGGCAATTCCCGCCGCCTCGTTATATGCAAGCGCATTTATTGTAAAATCACGTCTTGACAGATCATCACGCAGACTCGATGAAAATGAAACCAATTCGGGATGACGCTTGTCGCTGTAATTTCCGTCAATACGATAAGTGGTTATTTCAATCTGCATTTTATCAATAATTACGGCTATGGTTCCGTGTTTTTTTCCTATATCAATGCATTTAAAACTGCTGAATATTTTCTGAGTCTGTTCCGGAAGTGCATCTGTTGTGATATCATAATCAGCAGGCGAACGCTCAAGTAAAAAATCCCGTACGCAGCCTCCGACGATATGTGCCTGAAATCCCGCTGAACACAGGGCAGAAAGGGCTAGTTTTACTTGTGGTGGAATATTTAACATGTATAATCGTCCTTTCAATAAAAAAATGTTGTAATATATCTATTATAACACGATTTAACGTTCTTTTCTATAGCCTATCATGTGTTTATCACATAAAAGGTTAAAATATAACTTAATAAACAATATAAAAAACGGTCAATATAGAAATATAACTGATAAAATTCTGAAAGGAGATTTTTATTATGTTTGAAAATAAATATGATTCGAAAACAGAAACGAGAGAAACTATGTACAATCCTATAGAGGAAATGCCTTTAAATGAAAAGCCGCCAAAAAAGAAAAAAGGGAAAATAAAAAAAATCTTTAAGACTGTCGCACTTATATGCTGTATCTCTTTAATTTCTTTTGGTTCTATAACAGCTTATAAATATGTCGATGAAAACGGCGTACCATTTATAGGTGATAAATCATCAGAAAGTGACGATTCAGAAAAAAGCAAAGAAGGAAAAGACGAAGACGACAGAAATGACAAAAAAGATAATAAAGAAGATAAATCCACTATAGACCGTGCAAAGTTCAAAGAAACAAGTCTTCTTGAACTGGCAAAGAGAGAAGACGCAATGTCAACACAGGCAATTTATCAGAAGGTAATGCCGTCAGTTGTTGGTATTGCCTCATCATTTGAGTATGAATCAGTATCATATGATTTCTGGGGCTATGGAAATGATTCAGGTACCGAAACTTTTCAGGGAACAGGTACAGGAATAATAATGTCATCTGACGGATATATTCTTACAAATACGCATGTGATTTTTGATGAGCAGTACGGTCAGTCAACAGCTATTTCAATACGTATGCATGATGAAACCGAATACGATGCAGAAATAGTAGGATATGATGTTCAGACTGATATAGCAGTTCTTAAGATAGATGCTGAGGATCTTAAACCTGCAGAGTTTGGTGAGAGCAGTAGTCTTGAGGTGGGAGATGCAGCACTTGCAATAGGAAATCCCCTTGGCTTTGATCTTTTTGGTACACTTACAGTAGGCTATATATCGGGTCTTGGCAGAGAAATAGCAGTAAATGATACGACCATGAAGCTTATCCAGACTGACGCCGCTATCAATTCCGGAAACTCAGGCGGACCTCTTATAAACGACAGCGGTCAGGTTATAGGCATAAATTCAATGAAAATGTCATCGTCATATTCATCTGCGACCGTAGAGGGGCTTGGCTTTGCTATTCCTATAGATGAGGCAAAGGAAATAATTGATGATCTTATGGCTTATGGATATGTAACCGGAAGACCTCAGCTTGGAATAACATACAAGGATCTTTCAGCAGGGGCAGCTTCATATTACACACAGGGCAGGAGCTCTTCGAGCGGAGTTATGGTAACTGATGTAAATCAGGATGGTCCGGCTGACAGAGCAGGAATAGAGCCTGGTGATATTATCGTGGGCGCTGACGGAGAACTTATAACCGGCATTGATGAATTAAAAGCAGCTATAAGCAAATACAGTTCAGGCGATGAAATAAGGCTTACCATTGTCAGAGACAGGAGCTATTATGATATTGATGTAACTCTTGATGATAAGGTTCCTAATAATGATAATTAAAATATGCAGATAACTGAAAAATAAAATAAAACGAAAAATCCACACAAAGGCAGAAAACGTATGCTTTTGTGTGGATTTTCGTATTTGCAGGCGGATTGTTGGTTAATATTAAGCCGCTATACTTAAGTTATTAATCTGGCAGGAATTTTGGCTCATGACGGGTCGACCGGGCTTTGCGGTCACCTGTATTTCGCTCAGATATCTGTCTGACTTTATGGTATGTCTCAATAGTAAAGGATTATTTGCTAAGCAGTTTATACTGTCTTATAGACAGAAGCATAGAGGTAATTACTATTGCGGCCATAAGACAGAGCCATCCGGTAATTGAGTTGCGTTTCTGATATATTTCGCTTTTGGGGAGGATGCCAAGTACGATATTATCCTTGTATTTTTTAAAGCATACAAGTGAAGAAGTACCGTACATTTTGTATGAAAATGCGTCTTTTTCCTTACCTGTAAATTTCTCGGGAGGTATTGTACAGATAGTTCCGTTAAGCGGAGATGTGGTATGACTAAGATATGTGTTTGTAGGAATATCAACTATGGCGGTTATACCGTTCTGCATCATAGGATAGTCGGATGTTACAGAGGCAATTCCGCTGTAATTAAGCATGTCATTTAGTGATGCATTTATAAATTTAAAAATAAGCAGTCCGTTACCGTCGCGTCTTGATACTGCTACTTCAAATATATAACCGTCATCTGACTTTGTAACAAGCGTATCAGAAAAATTCTTGATTTTCAGTCCTTTTAAAAACTGGTCGTTTATTTCCTTTTTGCTATTGCTTTCAGATGTACTGAAGATAATATGTCCGGCACTGTTTGTAACGGCTATTTCATCAGCCCCGATGGCAAGGCGGAGCTCCTCTGTTGCCATATCCTCTGTAAGAGCTGTTGGAGTCTGTGATATTATCAGGGAAAATGATTTGGCTCTTGATTCATATTCTGAGCGGAGCTGTTCCTTAAATTCTTCAAAATCCTTGTTGTTTTCATCAATGCGTGATATGATCTGTTCAATGCGCATATCCGCAACGCTTCTCGCAGAGCTTTTTTCCACAACACCGACTGAATAATATGCTATAAATATAACGACAAAAGCGGAGAATACCGGTGCAACGATAAGTCTGTAAATTGATTTTTTCATATATTATTCCTTAAAGCTAAATATCTTTTGAAGGTTTTATATCTGTACAGGCTTCCGGCAGACCATTCAGTGCTGATTCCTTCTGAAGAAGACAAAGCTTATTGTATTGTACGTACATTTTCTGAACACTGTTTTCCATAAAATAATAATGCCATATATATGGTGCAAGAGGCAGGAGAAGAAGAAATGTAAGAAGAGCAAATACAGCTTTATCAGATACGGCAAAAATACCGATGCAGATAAAAAGCATTAATGCGAACAGTACTGTAACTATTAAATGAATGAATCTTTCATGCTGCATAAACTGAATCTGTGTAAGAAGTTCTTTTTTTAAATTTTCTATATCCGGTATTTCCTTGCTTTCAAGTTTTTTTTCGATAAATGAAAGGTAACCCTGAAGATATCTTCGCATAAAATCAGCTCCTTTTTTGTTTATTCATTTTTTCTTATGCAATTTTGTCATATGATTTGTTTCTTGCGTGTGTTTTTTTATATATTTATTATAGTATATATTATTATTGATTGTCAATTGATTATTGGGAATAAAAAATAAACGGCATTACTTTGGTTAATATTCAGCTATACCATAAAGTGATGCAGGTATATGAGCGAAGATCAAAGGCACGACCGGAAAAGCCGTTCGAATCGTGCTGATTTGAAATCCATGCCATATTAATAATATAAGCGCCTCTCCTAGATATTAACAAAAAAATTAGCAAATTTTTAAACCGTTATTTTCACATTGACAAGATTAATTTATACATGATATAATAGTGATATATATTATGTATTATTTTGATATAGGATGGGTGACGAATTATGGATATAGGATGGAATCTTGGAAATGCATTTGATTCAGTGGACAGATTTTCAAGAATAAAAAAAATAAAAGATTATGAACAGCTTTGGGGAAGTCCGGAAATAACAAAAGGTCTGATAGACGATATAAAAAAAGCAGGGTTTACAATAATAAGAATCCCGGTTACATGGGATGCTCATATTGGTCCTGGTCCTGATTATATAATTAATAAGCAATGGATTGACAGAGTAAGAGATATTGTAGACTATACAATTACAAATGATATATGTGCGATAATAAACCTTCATCATGAGGACTGGTATATGCCTTCTGAGGAAAATTTTCAGACAGCATCCGAAAAACTTCATAAGGTCTGGCTACAGGTCGCAGAAAGCTTTAAGAATTACGGAAGTCAGCTCATATTTGAGGGAATGAATGAGCCAAGACTTATAGGTACAGAGTATGAGTGGAATGGCGGAAATGAATCAGCACGAAATATTGTAAACAGTCTTAATGATATTTTTGTCAAGGCTGTAAGAAGTACAGGCGGTAATAATTCCGACAGAAAGCTTATGGTTCCTACGTATGCCGCTTCATGTACTATTGATGCAATAAACGCTCTTAAATTACCTGATGATAAAAACATCATTGTATCTATCCATGCATATATTCCGTATGATTTTGCTCTTAATATAAACGGTACATCACACTGGAGAAGTGATAATGATGATGATACATATGAAATAGACAACCTTATGAATCTTCTTTACAAAAAATTTGTCAGTGTCGGTATCCCTGTAATAATAGGGGAATTTGGAGCAGTTGATAAAAACAACACAAAAGAAAGAATAAAGTGGTCAGAATATTTTGTGTCAAAAGCTGCTAGAAAAAATATAACCTGCGTCTGGTGGGACAATTATATACTGGACGGTGAAGGTGAAAGATTCGGATTATATGACAGGGGAGAAAAGCAGTGGACTTATCCCGGTGTCGTAAATGCCCTGATGAGAGGGCTCAGAAGTGCTGATGAGGTACGCAATACATAAAAAACAAACGCTGTGATAAAAAGACTTTTGTTCTTTTTATTACAGCGTTTTCGGTTAATAACTCATAATATATTCTATAAGAGCGGCCATGTCAGAAATATTTATTGTCCCGTCTTTGTTTATATCTGCATACTGCTGCTGAGAAACGGATGGCTTACCCTTTCCCAGTATAATATCTGCCAGAATGAATAAATCCTTTGATGTAACGACACCATCGTCATTTATATCGCCTTTGCATGGAATGTATTCAGTTGTAAATGCTTTAAGGCATATATTTCCCGGACGTATTAATTTAAGAATTTCATCGGGGCGTACATCCGGTGCAATAGTGTTTTTTCCCTCCAGGTCACTGGCAAGAATTGATTTGCTGTAAATGTCTGACCATTCGTTTCCGTCATAGCTTATAAAGCTTTCACCCTTGTAGGAGTTCTTGATAATGGATGTGGGGTCTACGTTAAACATGCTGTCCAGGTTCTGACCCTGGATAAGAGGGTATACAAGAATACTTGCATCTATCGGGATAGTATACGGTGATTCATTGTTTATTATTTTAAGGACAACGGAAAACTGTTCCGATTCTTTGATTTTTACTTTATCGTTAAGGGTAACTGTATGATATCCGGGATACTTCAGTGTGCCGGATGTAACGGATGAAGCAGTACCTGATACGGGGCTTGATGTATCAGTAAGATCAGTGTATATGGTTGCTTCATATTTTACATTTTCTTCGATAGTGTAAAATGAAACGGCTGATACGTATTCGTCTCTTACAGATTCAAATATGTTTGCCATGTGCCCTGTCGTTGTATGAGGCGCAGGTGCACCTGACATTTCCAGAAGAATGTTTGATGAAATGGATGTTGACCACCCGAAATCATCGTACTGATAATTGTTCTGATATGGGACACTATTTTCTGATGAATATACTACAGCCTCCAGAAGCGAACAGTCTTCATATGATATCCAGAAGTATCCTTCAGATCCCCAGCCTGTTCCCCAGCTGTTCTTTACAAGCCATGCACCGTTATTTTCCGGCATACAGTCCTTGTTGAAATTTTCACGGGGATAATTATCATCCCAGCCTGTAATTAATACCGAATGATAATATCTGTCATTGTTGCAGTTGTATTTTTTATTGTTGCAGTAAAGCGATGCTGTTTCCGCATTGTAGTACTTATCATCAAGCGAGCAGGTAGATGAAACCGAATTTTTACTGAATAAAAAGCTTTTTATATATGATATATCATGACGCTTTTTTTGAGATATCCACGGAAAAATGTTATATATATCCTGAACATAGAATAGTGGTGTGGATGATTTTATCTGTCCTGTAATATCTTCTTCAGCTGTACCATATGGCATGTCGGCTTCATAGCAAAGCCCGTCCCATCTTGAAAGAACCGCAGATGCAATGCTGCTTGATCCCCCCTCGTTATATGCCGATTTTTTTTTAGGAAACTGTTTTATATTGTTATAGCTTGAATATGCAAGATGCCATTCTGAAAGATCACAATCAGAATATCCAAGCTTGAGAAGCTGCGTTTCTATTGAACCCAAGGCACTGAATGCCCAGCACATGTTGTACTGACCCTGGTTTTTTACTTCGGAAACAAGGGAATAGTCGCGTAGATCAAATTTTTCAGGATAGTTTTCAGCGGCATTGGTTATGTGAAAAGGTGAAAAAAGTATGAATAAAATCAATGCAGCTGCGGTAAGCATAAATACTGTAAAATGTTTCATTGGTTGTCCCCCCTACGACCGTATACATCTTAATTATATTCTATAGATATAATTTAGTCAATATTTTTTTAGGGCGTTTAACTGTTGTTATTCAGGTGAGCGGTAAAATAATTTCTCCAATCTCATTAGAATCAACAATAAATCATTGATTTATTCAAAATAACTGTGTATAATATAACTAAAGCTACTAGGAACGGAGGATTATGTATATGAAAATACTGTCAAAATTATGCATGGCTGCAGCGATTATATCATCTGCGCTTCTGAGTGGAAGTGTTATGATTTCTGCAGACTATAACAGCTCAATTATTAATGTATCTGAAACAATGTACAGAAACAATCTGCCTCGTACTCCTGAAATATCCTATTTATCTTCATATGGCTCAGTAGCAGCTTCGGAATATGAAAATCTGAATTTTCCCCAGAAATATGATCTCAGAGATTACGGAATTGTTTCATCTGTAAAATCCCAGGGCGACTATGGTACATGCTGGGCTGTATGTGCAACAGGCTCGCTTGAAACACAGATATTAAAAAACAGGTATGAATCCGACATTAACCTTTCCGAATGGCACCTTGCATACTTTACATATGCAAATAACGGAGTGGTTTCGTCAATTGCAGACAATATTTTTCAGAACGGCGGCAACAATACATCGGCTGTTGCATCACTGAGCAAATGGGTGGGAGCAGCTTATGAGGAAAGAGCACCGTATGACTCTTCGCAGACACTTGACAAATCACTGAAATTCATGTCAGATTATCTTGTTCAGGATGTTTATAATGTAAATCCATGGCTTTCAAACCATGAAACATATTCGGTACCATTTATAAAAAAACTTATTTATGAGCATAATGCCGTTTCTGTTTTTTATGACAGCTCAAAGGATTATTATAACCCTGATACATATTCGCAGTTCTGCCTTGAAACAGGAAAGGAAGCTTCACATGCTGTCCTCGCTGTCGGATGGGATGATAATTATCCAAAAGAAAACTTTCTTGAGGGAAAGCGTCCTGAAAACGACGGAGCATGGCTTATCAAGAACAGCTGGGGTGAGACGTGGGGCGATGAAGGTTATTTCTGGCTTTCATATGAGGACCGTTCACTGTGCGAAGCTGCATGCTACTTCTGTGAACCAAAAGGCACATATACAAATAATTATTATTATGACGACTACGGATGGGTAACATCAATTGCGGCAGATTCTGCTCAGGAAAGTCGTACAGGATATATGGCAAACATATTCACTGCAAAAAAGGATGAACAGATAACAGCAGTTTCATTCTATACATCTGAGTCTTATGCGGAGTATGAGATATCTGTGTACACTGACCTGAAAGGCTCATATTCACCTGTAAACGGTACTAAACACCCTTCAACATCAGGTTCTGAGGAGTATTCGGGATATCATACAGTCAGACTGGATACTCCCGTACAAATAAAAGAAGGAACAAAATTTTCGGCTGTCGTTAAAATAACAAATAAAAAGTCCCCGTATACTATTCCGGTAGATGCTTCTGTAATAGCGACAATAGACGGTTATATGTACAGAAATATAGATTCGTTTTCACTGGTGAATAATTCATTATCAAGACAAAGCTTTATAAGCAATGACGGAGAAAAGTGGACAGATGTAGCGACAAAATCATTTTCTTATAAGTACCCGGAATTTCTTCCGCTTGGAGGAACGACATTCAAAATCAATCAGGCAATCATAGGAAATGTATGCGTAAAAGCCTTTTCATCCCCGATCCCTGAGGGCATACTTACAGGAGATATCAATCTTGACTCGTCCATAGACATTAAGGATGTTATTATAATGCAGAAATATCTCTCCGGAACCGGTTTTTCAGATACTGAATTCTGCAAAGAAAATGCAGACATAAATTCTGACGGCACAATAAATATCCTTGATATCATTCTCCTCAAAAATATGCTCGTTGCATGATATAATTTTTATTAATCCAACCATAAAATGAAGCAGATATACGCGAAGTCCAGGCGACCGCAAAGCCTGGTCGACTCGGCAGAGTCGAAACCTCTGCCAAATTAATAACTTAAGTATAGTGGCTGAATAACAACCGACCTGATAAAATCTTCCGTACTTTTACCGCAAGCATAAATGCAGATATAAGCGATACAAAATCCTTCAAAAGGAAAGGTAGCGAGACTGTCAGAAACGAACGAAGAACAGGCGTGCTGCTTACAAAAGAAAACTGTATTGTCCCCAGTAAATGAGTAGCAAGTATACCGCAGACTGAAAAAACAACTGTTATTACTTTGCTTTTTGACTTTACAGCCGCCCCGCAGAGAAAACCAAGCAGGATAAACCCATATATAAATCCTCCTGTAAGGCCGACAAGTACAGAAAATCCGCCTTTAAAGCCTGAAAATACAGGCATACCGACTGCGCCGAGCAGTATATATACAATTACGGAAACAGTACCGTTTTTAGATCCCAGAAAATAACCGGCAAATGCGATTGCAAATGTCTGGAGTGTAACAGGAACTCCCCACGGCATAGGAACAGAAATCAGTGAACAGACTGCAATAAGTGCAGCTGTAACTCCGATATAGGCAATTGTGATTATATTGCTTTTTTTCATATTTTAAGCTTCCTTTCAAAACAATAATAATATTGTACCACTGGAAGATCGAATTGTCAACCCATTTATTATAATTTGGGTTGACAATTTTGAAAAAAAAATATTGACAAGCTAAAACTGCTGTGATATAATATTAAAGGTCGTTAGGCGGAAACAAAAAACGACTGAACAACACATTCTGGGGTGTCGCCAAGCGGTAAGGCAGTGGACTCTGACTCCACCATTCCGAGGGTTCAAATCCTTCCACCCCAATTAAAATGAAGAACTGATTAGAGAACACATGATGTCCTCTAATCAGTTTTCATATATTGTTATGAAAATTGATATATGAAATATAAAGCAATTGATGGTCTTTCAATCTCATAGATATTTTTTATCTCAGTGCATTCCTATGCATCTGCCGTCACCGGAAGTATCATTGTGCTTTACTTGTCATCGCTTGCTCTGTTTAACCATTCCAGAGCTGTGACTCGTATATTTATCGCTCATACCTTTACGTCACTTTAAAAAAGTTCATTGTGTCAAATACAAATGTATCAGGAAGTCATGGCGTATACTTGTCCGTAGCTATCCGATTTTAATCAGATGTAAAACTTTAACGTACTTTATACTTCTATTAAGTTATCAAGATGCGTGTAAATAAAATCAAGCCCTTCAGATAACTACAGCGTAACTGAAGGGCTTGACACAATCTATTTTTATGTGCTATAATACTGTCATTGCATTATTATGATGCACACTAATAGCGTTCTCACTAAGTCAGTTCAGATGGGTTGTTATCTGAGGTGATTATGAAAAGTTAAGTGTCGCCAAACATTTAACCTTTTGTGGGGATGCTTTTTTATTTACTTTATAGAACATTATATCATTTTGTAAATTACCTGTCAAGCATTAATTTATTTTTTGTAGAAATTAAAGGAATACCCAACAAAACATACCGTGAAAATTTTCATCGCTACAAATATTCATCGCTGATTTTGCAGTATATTCTTCTTCAATTGGAATGATTGTTGTATCAGCAAATTTTATATCGTACGATTCCTGTGATAATATGAATCCATTTGCAATTTTAAATCCGTCAATTCCCTCCCCATATTTTGATATGCGGTCTGTAATGCTTATGTTTACATACTCTTTTCCAAGTTCTGATTTATTTATTTCACAACAGCTCAATATTTTGTTTATTTCTTCTATTTCTTCTTCAGTAGAACCGTTGTATTCGATAAGTACTTCTAATCTGTTATCATAATACTTATGGTCAAAGCAACTGACGGTAATCATTTTGGTAAGATCGTATTCCTTTAGTTCTTCGTAAGCGGTATATCCGTATACGTTGAAAGTTGAAAAAAAGCGAAAAACACCACCAGATGTAATTCGCCTATCAATTATTTTACGGATTTATTCTTACAATATTCCGGAATCTTATCACTCCACGGTAAAACTGATTCAATCTGTTCTTCCGTTGGTTCTGCGCCGAACTTCGGAAGTTCCGAAAGCAGAAAAATCAAATAACCATATACATCAAGATTATTTATCTTGGCTGTTTCGATTATGCTGAATACACGTGCACTTGCATCTGCACCACGTTCAGTATCAGAAAAAAGAAAGTTCTTCCTTGCCATTACAAATGGTTTGACGGCACGTTCGGCACGATTGTTTGTACTTT
>JAEWXO010000058.1 GCA_023458875.1 Bacillota bacterium
TACTCGGTTCATACCCGATTGGTCGTAGGTTCGAATCCCACTGCCGCTATTATATGGCCCGTTGGTCAAGAGGTTAAGACGCTGCCCTTTCACGGCGGAATCATGAGTTCAATTCTCGTACGGGTCATTAAATAGTTAAGCTCCGGATACATTCCATATTAAGTGGTGTATCCGGAGCTTTTTCCTGTTTTCAAAAAGAAATATCAATCAATAAAACGAGTCAGTGAATATGTATCAGACGGAATTGAAAGTGATTTTTTTTCTGCATCTGCCTTGTATCTGTAGATATTCATACTCACCATCTGCATAAGCAATAATCCTATAACCGCAATAATACTTACTACTGTTTTATTACTGTTCATTTTAAAACCTCCATGAAGATGCTGTTTTCAGATACAGCGGATTTGTGGTTGCAATTCAGTCCATACGGAGTATTATGCTTAAGCAGGAATTTCGAATCGACCGGGCTTTGTGGTCGCGCCTCTAACCTTCGCATACATATCCATAACTTATAAATTCTGTTCAGGATGCAGGACACTAAAAAATCATGCGTTTTAAATCCCTCCGCTGAACATAGTTCGGCATCTCCCTTTTCAAGGGAGGCATTTTGAAAGAACTTTATTTTACATGAAAAGAATCATTAAGGTTAAGTATTTGATGCAGTTGTATGGCTCCCTTGAAAAGGGCGCTGTCAGCTAAACTGACTGATGGATTTAAACTTAATGCTGAACAGTAGCTTTTGTTTTTTTAATACCGTCTTTTTTTTGCTATACGTATTCGGTTTTTTTATTTCTACACAGAAGTTTATCATGATTTTGTATCGAAGTCAATATTGAAACTAATGGATGTAATTTTTTTTATATCTGAATTTTATTTTTTTTCCTTTAAATATGTTGAAATTTTTATCATTTAATTTTATGTTCTTATTCGGTTTTCAGAGCAATTTTAAAAGTGGTCAAATGGTCGGACATTTTTCTGAAATGACAATTTCGTTTTTTATCTGATTTTATCTGATTTTCAAAATATTTGATGTATTTTATTCATTTATAATAAATAAAGTCAATATATTTTTTAGAAAATCAGTTGACAACCTTTAAAATATATGGTTTTATGAGTTTCTAAACTTGCTTGCAACAGCTGCGGTTGAAATGCGTAACAATGGGGAAATACCGGTTTAATGGTTTGCAAACACCAAATGTTGGGGTTGAATGCGGTTAAAACAGGGTTTGCAAAAAGCAGAATTACTATTGACATTTTGTCAATAAAAAGATATAATTATACTATTATTACAGGTTGACAACGTTTATAAAATCAGGAGGATAACAATGGATTCATCAAACCAGCAGTATGTCACAATAAAAGAATTTGCAACGCTTGCAAACGTTACAACACAAGCTGTATATAAGAGATTAAACCAGACAGACAATGCACTTAATCAGTATGTACAGTATAGCGGAAAGCTTAAACTTATTAATAAGGATGCATTGGAGTTATTCTCTGATAATATGCAGAGTCAGCGTAACGAGTCTGATGGCCAGGACGTATCATCGTTTAACGATTCAAATGTTCAGAATAATTTATTTTCGGTATACTTTGATACAACCATTAAAGTACTGTCCGATCAGATAACAAGCAAGGACGAGCAGATAAAGGAACTGATGAACTGCAATATTGATCAGCATCAGAAGCTTCAGGAGCAGCTGATGGCAAAGGATAAACAGATAACAGAGCTTCAGAGGCTGATAGATCAGCAGCAGCAGCTTCATCGTGCTGAACAGGAGCAGTTCAGATTGATTACAACTGTTTCAAATGAAAAAAAAGGTCTCTTTAAAAGGCTTTTTACTAAAAAAGAACATTTAACCGCAGAATAAAAAGAAAATCACCAACCAATTCAACCTGGCTGGTGATTTTCTTTTGAAACGTTGTAAACTCCGGATACAACACGTATTAAACCGTTTAAATCAGTCTGAAACTGAATGTTTTCAAATCCGTATTCCTTCATAATATCTGCAACCGCATTTTCCTGTCCTATTCCTATTTCATATATCATTGTGCCGTTTTCAGCAAGACAGTCCCTCCATATTGATGTTATTTTTCTGTAGAAAAACAGACCGTCATTGCCACCAAGCAGAGCCATTTCAGGTTCAAATGAAACCTCCGTCTGAAGGTTCTGCATGTCTTCAGGTGTAAGATAAGGTGGGTTGGCAGCTATAATATTTATATCGGAAAATGTTTTGCTGAATTCCTTGTTAAGGACGTTTCCGTCATATGCGTTTACGGACGAACCGTTAAGCCGGATATTTCGGAGCAGAAATTTCAGCGCTTCGGGTGAATGCTCGACAGCACATATCTGTGAATTAATAAGGTGCTTATCAAGAGCGATTGCAATACATCCGGTTCCGCTGCAAAGATCAATAATTTTAGGGTTGCGGATCTGTGCAGCTGTTTCGAGGATACTGTCAACAAGCTTTTCGGTATCCTGCCTTGGAATAAGCACACCTTCGCCTACATAAAACGGCAGGCCGTAAAATTCCCATTCTCCCAGAATATACTGCAGGGGATAGCCCGAAATACGTTTGTCTGCGATGCGCTGTATAATTTCAATCTGCTGACCGGTTACGGATGCATTTGAATTTATAATAAGCTGTTCGTATGAAAGCTCAAGTACGTGCTCGAGTATGCAGTGGGCTTCGAATGTATAGTTTTCAATGTTGTTTTGCTTTAATAATGATTTAAGGTTTATATTAAGTTCATGAATAGTTACCAAATGTCTTCCTCCGGATCCTCAGGTATACATGGTGTAATTGCAGCTATTGCAATTTCGATTTGTGAATCATCAGGCTCTCTGGTTGTCAACCTTTGCAGCTTCAGTCCGGGCGCCGATAATATTTTAGTAAATGTGTTTTCTTTACGTCCTGCAAATTTTATAAGTTCATAGGCAATGCCTATAATAAACGGCAGAAGTAAAAGCTGGAGTCCAAGTCTGATAAATATCCTTGCCATCTGCGCATAACCGCTGAATGAAGGGATGAAGCAAAAGACAAAAATACTTGTAAACAGTGAGATAAGTATAAAGCTTGTGCCGCATCTTGGATGAAAACGGGTGTGCTTTTTCACGTTTTCAACGGTAAGCTCCTCGTGTGCCTCATAGCATGCAATGGTTTTATGTTCAGCGCCATGATATTCATATGTACGTCTTATATCCTTAAGCTTTGAAGTAAACGCAAGATAGGATATAAATATTATTATTTTGAGTATACCCTCGGCTATTGTACGCAGTACAGACATATCTGACAGAGGCTTTGTAATAAATGTAGGTATAAACTTAAACAGAAAAACACTGAATACCAGTCCGATTACCATAGCCACACCGGTTACCACACTCATAAGCTTTTCACCGAATTTATCAGTAAGCCACTGCTCGAACCTGCTCATTTCCTCGTCCTCATCGTCGTCCGTCATTTGTTTTTCGGCAGATTTCATGAGGCATTTGTATCCGCTTATAAGTGATGAAACAAAGTTAAAGCTGCCGCGAATAAGTGGTGTTTTTTTATACCAGGGAGCATTTTTTCCGTTATTATCGTCCCAGACCTCAAGGTCGACTGTGCCGTTTGGAAGACGGCATGCCATGGCTGATTTATTAATGCCCTTCATCATTATGCCTTCAATAAGAGCCTGACCGCCTATTTTTGATTTGTGAGCCTGTTTATTACTCATCGTTTCCTCATTTCTCCGCAGTGTCAAAATTGTTAATATGAATAAATACAAATGCTGATGACTGCGGTGTGGTTCAGCGTTTGTCTAAAGGTTATTATTCGGGCCATATGGGATATAATGCTTATGCAGGGATTTCAATTCAGAACGAGTCGACCGGGCTTTGCGGTCGCCTGGACTTCGACTACATATCTGCCTCGCTTTGTGGTATGGCTTAATAACTATAAAATGAAACAGACAATGTTATTATTTTGTCTCTATAGGCAGATGGATATTTACAGTGGTGCCGATGTTTTCTTCACTCAAAATATCGAGCTGTCCACGGTGCATGGCAATGATTTCATCTGCAACAGCAAGCCCTATTCCGGAGCCTCTTTTTGTATGGTTTGCCTTGTAGAATTTTGTTTTTATCTTTGGAAGATCAGCTGCTGATATACCACAGCCGTTATCCTCTATCGAAATACATATATAATTATCATCCTGCTGAGCAGCGTTAATTTTTATGACACACTTCCTGTCACCGCCGCATGAATATTTTATGGCATTATCTATTATGTTTATAAATACCTGTCTGAGACGGTTTTTATCACCGCATATAAACGGCAGCATTTCAGGCGAATTGTAAAGAATAGTGATGTTTTCATGTTTTGCTTTTTCTGCATATATCAGCATAGCATCCTCGAGTTCAGCAAGAATATCAATAGTCGACATCTGTAATGAGAACTTTCCGTTCTGCATCCTTGAAAAGTCGAGAAGCTCTTCAACCATCTGGGAAAGACGTTCAGCTTCACTAACGATAACTCTGATTCCTTTTTTTATTGTTTCTGCATCGTTATCAGCATTGATTGTTTCGGCCCAACCTTTAATTGCAGTAAGAGGAGTACGCAGCTCATGGGAAACAGATGAAATAAACTCGTTTTTCATTGCTTCGGCAGTTGACAACTCATCGGCCATGTGGTTAATTGACACGCAAAGCTGTCCTATTTCGTCGTTTGTATCAGCTGTTATACGATCGGTGAAATCACCCATTGCAAACTTTTTAGTTGCGTTGTTAATCTTCTGAACAGGCTTTACAATTGAACCTACAAAATACATTCCTGACAGGATCAGAGGAAGAAGAACAAGCATACAGCAGGAAATGACCAATAAGGTAAGCAGAAATATCTGGTTGTCAACTTCAGACATTGAAACAACAACACGCATGGCTGAGTAGTCAGAATTTTTAGCTGATATCGGATATGAAACAGCCATTATCTTTTCGTTGTTCTCAACCTTGCCAACCCAGTTACCAAAGCTTTTCTTTTCCATTGCATCGTTGAAATCATTCATTGAAACCGATGAGTCAGGTGAAAATCCGGATGAAGTAATTACAACAACACCTTTTGAGTTTATAGCCATAAGCTCAAGTTTATCTTTATCAGAAAAGGTTTCAACAATATTGCGTACCTCTGCTGAAAAATTTTTGGTTGAATCAGTTGAATATTTGCTTAATACACTTGTAATGGTTGTAAGCTTTGATTTTAAGTACTGTTCAGTTGAAAGATAGAAATAGTTCTGTACAGTATAAATAAGTATGGTTGCAATAACAAGAAGTATAAGAATTACAATTCCAAGGTTGTTAAAAAACCATCTGTATATAATGCTTTCCTTTGCGACTTTACGCTTCAAAATATTTTTCAGTCCCTCCACATTTTGTGAAATAATGTGAGCTTATCTTTCGTTCCATTTATATCCAAATCCCCATATTGTTATAATATACTGAGGGTTTGACGGTTCGTCTTCAATCTTCATTCTGATTCTTCTGATATTAACATCTACGATTTTTTCATCACCGACATATGTTTCGCCCCATATATGATTTAATATACTGGTACGGTCAAGTGCTGTATTTTTGTTATTCATAAAGTACTCGAGAATCTGATATTCCACCTGGGTAAGATCAATAAGCTTGTTGTTTTTTGAAACAGTCCTGCTTTTAAGGTTAAGCTGAAAAGGACCGGATTCTATAATAGGTGATTCTTCCGATTTCATAAAGCTCATGCATACACGTCTGTATATGGCGTCAACTCTTGCAGTAAGCTCTGACGGAGAGAATGGTTTTGTCATATAATCATCTGCACCTATCATCAGACCGCTTACCTTGTCCATTTCCTGAGTCTTTGCGGAAAGCATTATTATACCGAGTGTTGAACTCTTTTCTCTTAGTTTTTTACATACTGTAAAACCGTCTATACCTGGCATCATGATGTCAAGAAGAGCAACATCAAAGTTACCGTGTTCGTTTTCAAATACTCTCAGGGCTTCTTCTCCGCAGTTTACGTCAATAACATCATATCCGGCACGCTTCAGATTGATTACAACAAAGTCGCGGATAACGTCTTCATCCTCACAGACAAGAATTCTTTTCATAAAAAAATTCAATCCCTTCTTAAATAATAGAATATATTATGTTGCTATTCAGCTATACACCCGAAGGTCATAGGCGCGATCGGAAAGCCCGGTCGACTCGTGCTGAGTCGAAATCCCTGAATCCCCCTATGGGCTGAATAGTATAAATAATTATGATACAGGCTTGAAATTGAACTGAACCTCACTGACAGTAGGAATAAGCGGTTCTGTCAGATTTTCAGGCATACATGCAAGATATACAGTGTCACCATATGAATAAATCTGCTCATATTGTTCGTATTCATCAGCCTTGATTATTTTTTCAGCATCAGATGAGCTTACAACGCATATTTTTAAAAGCTCCGTCTGCCTGTCCTTGATTTCGTCATACTTATAGAAAACAACATCTTCGTTTATGATTTTAACCGTTACCTGATCAAGCCATCGCATCGGCAGAATAAATGCATATCCGTCAGTAATGCTGTAATAGCTTGAATATTTACGGATCAGCATATTGTTTTCATAAGTATACCAGTTTGTCATAGGAATCTGCTCGGTTTCCGGCTTTTCTTCATAACCTTTGAAAACTGAATTTATCGGTATTTCAATTGTACCATCACCGTCAATATCCTTTGAAGTAAGAGACGACTGGCGTATTGTTTTGTTTATAGGACCGGTTTCTCCGTTATTTATTGGAAGTGCTTTAAGATAGATTGTTCCGTCAAGGGTTTCCGGATAAAGTATTTCTGTTATTATGGTATTTGTGTTTATATATGAGTCAATGTAAACGGCAGTAATGTCGTTATTAAGCTTTCCGTAAATAAGCTGCACTATTTCATTGGAATTTTCCGAAAGTGCAAGCTGAGGGCCGGATACAAGGATATTGTCGTTATCGAGCCATTTAAGCTGAGCAATATTTCCTGTAGGAGCGGAATTTATCATAATAAGTTCATTTTTCTTATCATTATTTATGTCACGTATATCCATTATGGAATAATTGCCAAGCTGCTGGGGATTTTCCGCCATATTGGTTTTGCTGTCATAGAAGAAAATCTGAGCGCTTTTTTCAGCCTGATTTCCTATACCTAAAATAACGTTTTTCCTTTTTGACGTTCCAAGCTTTGAAATAAACACACGTTCAATCTCTGTACCGCCTGTTGAAAAGTCATGTACGGATTCCCATTTTCCGTTTTTCTGATCAAGAAAATTTATTCTGAGAGTGGAAACATCACTTCCGGTTATGCTTGTCTTTTCATAAAATACAATAGCCTCATCTGTAGGTTCGTCGTCAATATCTGCCACAACAAATGCTGAAAGATAAGCGCCTGACTTAGGATATTTAAGATTTATTTTGGAGCCTTCAGCTTTAATAAGGGCGTTATAGATTTGTTCATGCTGTTTACTGAGCTTAGGAGGATTAAGATATGTGTCTATTCCTGAACCAATGGTACAGCCTGTAAGAAAACAGCCGGTTATAATAAACAGCAGTAAAATTGATAAAGATTTTTTAATATACAGTTCCTCCCTTGCGAATATTTAAAATCTGAAATAATATATAAAGGAAATATATTTTATTTGTAAACATATATATAATTAAATTATATCATAATAATTATTGTTTAGCAATTATTTTTTTGGATAGTTTGAAAATTAATGCAAAAGCGTTACTATTCAGCCATACCATAAAGTGAGGCAGATATGTGAGCGAAGTCCAGGCGACCGCAAAGCCTGGTCGAATCCGCAGATTCGAAATCTCTGCAAATATGATTTTTATATGTTACTCTTGTGATACTTGTTGACAAATTACTCTTTATTGCGTA
>JAEWXO010000059.1 GCA_023458875.1 Bacillota bacterium
GAGTAACAGGGGCCTGAATCTGAGAATACATGCTGTTATTCACAGGTGGCTGTTGCTGATACATAGGGTTGTTCACAGGCTGCTGATGTTGCTGATACATGTTGTTCACAGGATGCTGCTGCTGATACATGTTGTTCACAGGAGGCTGCTGCTGATACATGTTGTTAACAGGAGGCTGCTGCTGATACATGTTATTTACAGGAGGCTGCTGCTGATACATATTGTTTACAGGAGTCTGTTGCTGATACATGTTATTTACAGTCTGCTGCTGATACATCATACCGTTGTCAGCAGGCTTCTGAACAAAGGCAGCCTGCTTGTTTTCAGTATCTGACAGTGTGTTGGAAATTTGCTGTGAAGATAAAGAATTTACGTTGAAAGGTTTATTGCTTTGAAGATTGAGATTATCGGTCGTTTCAGGTGCTTTTTCAGTTTCCCAGTCATCGAAAATCATTTTCAGACCGGCTGTATCTATGACACTTGAATGTGGGGCCGCTTCCGTAGAATTTTCAGGCTCATCATAATCCACAATGCAGATATCCATACTGTTATTGTTTGATGTATCTTCACTTTTACTGCTTCCTGAAGCATCAGGTTCTGCAGGCTTTGCGTCATTGATTTCTTTTTTTGCTGATGCATCAGCAGATTCAGCCGGTTTATCTGATGCAGTTTCAGAAATGACTGTAGTATTTGCTGATTCGTTTTCAGAAGTAACCGGTGCATCAGTTTTAGTCTCATCAGGTACAGGCTCATTATTTAAGGATGCTTTACGGTTATTTTTTGAAGGCTTCTTATTTGATGATGCTTCTGTTTTGTCTGAAGTAGTTGTATTTGTATCTGGCTCTTTCGGGCTTTCATCATATTTTGTATTCAGTGATGTAAGAGTAACCTGTGAGTTTCTGCCGGATACAACCTTGCATGATTTGTTTTCAGGATTTATTTTTATAATGAGTTCCTGACATGTGTGGCAAGGATTTACAGGAAGCTTTGTTTTGGCATTCAGGGTAATAATAGTGTCAATTACGGATTCACCGGCAAGAAGCAGCTTTATTATTGCCTCGTATTCAGAGCATGTTTCTTCAACGGATAATGAGTCATTTAATCTCTTCCAGTTAAACCCGGTATAAATATTACCTTTGTCAGATAATATTAAAGTGATAGAAGAAATATTGACATCTGATTCTTTACATGAAGACAACGCGTTATCAAGTTCAGATGCTGCTTTTCCGTATAATTTTAAGATTTCCATGATTAAGAACATCCTTTCGCTTAATTTGTTTGGGAAATTAAAAATTTATTTGTAGAAAAAATGATTGTTTTTACCGTTTGATTTAGATGAACTCAATGCACTGTTTACACACTTGAGAATTTCAGTGGAGCTTGATGCATTAAGCGGATATGATGCAATACCAAAACTCATTGTAACATATAGTTTAACATCCTGAAATTTAATTGGTTCAGCGACAATTTCCCGTATAGCTTCAATATAGTTCAATATAGTGGCTTCAGATTCTTTGCCGTATACGATTATTCCAAACTCATCTCCGTTAATTCTTGCAAGAAACATGGAATTTCCGCAAAACCTCTGAAGCTTTTTGGAAAATGAACATAAAACAGCATCGCCCCCATTGTTTCCATGTTCATTATTGATGTTTTTAAAATTATCTATATTGGCTGAAATGACTGTAAAAGGAGTTGTTTCTCTGAAGTTTATAGCTTCATCAATTTTCTCAATAAAAAGCTGTCTGTTCGGTAGTCCTGTCAAAATGTCATAATATGCAAGATAAGTGAGCTTTTCGTCTTTTTCTTTAAGCTGCTCATTTGTTTTGATAAGCTCATTATTGCTTTTGATGATTTTCTGGTAAAACAGATGAATCATAGAGATAAGTATCAGGGTTGCAGCAACTGAAATCAGGCCTGTAACAGCATTACTGTAGTGTTTTACAAATATTACTGCGAAAAGTCTTACTGATGAAAGAAGATTAAGAGTAACGGCCACGTAATAACCGAATTTCGGGATAGCAACTACTGTAAATGTTGAAAGTAAAAGCTGAAGCTGCATGCTTATTCCCTGAAGAATTGTACCTACATTTTCATGTGCTTCAAGCTTCATCTGATAAAAAACCATTAAAGCATAAATAAATATATAGACTATAAGTCCAAGTACATCAAATGAAGAGCTCTCTTTATGATATGATTTAGGTGACATTATAGACACAACCCCCGGATATACAATATTGAATAGTATTATTGCTGGCTATAGAAACAAGGTCTGTTTTTGCCGTTTGTTTTTGCAAAATAAATAGCACTGTCAACGCATTTAAGGATATCGGTTGAGTTTACGGCATTTGTAGGATATGATGCAATACCAAAGCTTATGTTTGAGCTCAGAAGTGTATCATTTATCTGGACAGGCTCGGAAATAATATTCTGAATTTTTTCAACGTAATTAAGAATATTTGCTTCAGTCATATTGCCCTGAATAATAATACCGAACTCATCACCGCCGAGTCTTGCCAGGAAGAGCGAATCATCACAGAAGCTCTTAAGCTTTTCAGCATATGAACAGAGCATGATATCACCTGAGTTGTTGCCGTATGTATCATTTATATGTTTAAAATCATCAAGGTCTGCGAGCAATACAGTGAAAGGTGAATTTGGCATGTTGAGAATTGTTTCGTCAAGTCTTTCAATAAAGAGCTGTCTGTTCGGGAGACCAGTAAGAATGTCATAATATGCAAGGTATGAGAGTTTTTCGTCTTTTTCCTTTATAATCTTGTTTGTTTCCATGAGCTGGGAATAATTCTTTGAAATCTCGTTGTTTTTCTGAACTATTCTGTTTGAGAAAATAAAGATGATTGTAATAAGAATGATTGTTGAAACAACAACAATTGCGCCGGGAATAGCCTGGGCAATATTAAGTACAAGGACACGGTAAATAATTAAAATTCCGTTTATAGTGTTTAAAAGTATTGCTGATACATAGCCTTTGAAAGGAACTGCAAGTACAACGAATGTTGAAAGAAGAACCTGAAGCTGTGCAAGTGAACCGGTCATGATTGAATTCCGTGCAATAGCATCCGGATTCGGAGGCCCTTGGGTAGGTGTTTCCATAATAGCTGTGTTAATATAAACGATGGATGAATACGCCAGAATGAAGATAATCAGGGCGACCAACTGCAGTAGAGAGTCTTTTTGTTTTTCATTTGTTTTCATAAATATTTCCTCCGTGTGTAAAACATATTTTTAAGTAAAACTCTTTATTTTTGTGTAAAAAAACAAGAGTTTTAAGACATAACATACTAATGATATTATAGTATATAAAGTAGTTTTTGTCAATCGTTTAAAGAGAAAATACGAGCTATTTGTTAAGTAAAAATGTAAAAAGCATCAAATGCACAAATATGAGATAGTACCGGACATATATTTTTTCATTGACAAATCATATGTGTGTATGTTATATTTATATAAAGACAAAAATACAATTGTTTTTGAGCGGTGGACTATTTGAGGTTTTAAAATGGATAATTTATTACATTCACATTTGATTGTTATTGATTCACGTGTTATTCCTGAGGTCTTTGTCAAAGTACTTGAAGTAAAAAAAGTAATAGCAAACAAAGAAGAAAAAAGTCTTGCGGCGGCCTGTAAAAAGTCAGGTATATCAAGAAGTGCATATTACAAGTATAAGGATTATGTTTTTCAGTATGATGAGAAATTCACACAGAAGCTGATAACTATCTATGCAGTGCTTAAAGACAAACCGGGAGTTCTGGCAAATGTACTGAGTGTCATTCATTCGTCTGATGCAAATGTAATGACGCTTAATCAGAGCATACCTATTGACGGAGTAGCGACAATAACAATTACTTTAAAATTAAATTCCGACAGATTTAGCGAAGATGATGTCAAGTCGCTGGTTATGTCTGTTGACGGAGTTGTTGATGCCAAAATATTAAACAGGGAATAGTATTATTTATAGCTGCATACAAATTA
Organism: Bacillota bacterium; assembly: GCA_023458875.1. Taxonomy (GTDB): domain Bacteria; phylum Bacillota; class Clostridia; order Oscillospirales; family Ruminococcaceae; genus HUN007. The sequence goes on from JAEWXO010000059.1 coordinate 3,997, forward strand.
CCCTTGCAGAGAAATGGAGTTTTTATGTCTAAGATAGCGGTTTTAGGTTATGGTGTAGTAGGTTCGGGTGTAGTTGAGCTTTTTTACAAAAACAAAGAGAGTATTTTGAAAAACGCCGGGAAAGATGCTGATATAAAATATATACTTGATATCAGAGATTTTCCGGACAGTCCTTACAAAGACAAATTCGTAAAGGACATTGATATTATACTCAATGATAAAGAGGTAACAATAGTAGCAGAATGTATGGGTGGAGCAACATTTGCATATAATTTTGTAAAATTATGCCTTGAAAATGGAAAAAATGTTTCGACTTCAAACAAAGAACTTGTTGCTTCAAAGGGTGCGGAGCTTCTTGCAATTGCGAAGAAAAGAAACTGTAACTTTTTCTTTGAAGCAAGTGTCGGCGGAGCAATACCTATTATCAGACCGCTTCACAAGTGCCTTGCTGCCAATGACATAACAGAGATAGCAGGTATATTAAACGGAACAACAAACTTTATACTCGGAAAAATGATAAACGAAAATATGGGATTCACTTCTGCATTAAAAATGGCTCAGGAGCTCGGATATGCTGAAAAAGATCCTACAGCAGACGTTGAGGGACACGATGCATGCAGAAAAATATGCATAATTTCATCATTGGTTTTCGGAAAGCATGTATACCCTGAAAATGTTTATACAAAAGGAATTTCAGACGTTTCTCTTGAGGATGTCAAGCTTGCAGAAAAATTCGGTGGTGCCATTAAGCTTATTGCAAGTGTCAAAAAGCTTGATAACGGTAAGATAATGCCTATGGTAATGCCTATGATAGTTCCTCATGATAATCTTATTTCCAGAGTTGATGATGTATTCAATGCCGTTATGGTATGTGGTGACGGAATAGACAGGGCAATGTTCTACGGACGCGGAGCAGGTATGCTTCCGACTGCCAGTGCCGTTCTTGGTGATATAATCGAAGAGCTCAAAACAGAGGGAACAACAGATAATGCACAGACATGGGATGATTCAGATGATACAGCATTTATTGCAGATTACAGAGAAAATGAAGTAAGAATGTATTTCAGAATTTCAAAGACAGAAAACATTGATATTGAAAATATTCAGGTAATCGACGAAGCTGATGATTTTACATTTGTAACTGAGAAAATGACAATAGCAGAAGCTTTAAATCTTGCAGAAGTTTTAAGAAATTCAGGCATAGAAGTCAGATCACAGATACCTGTACTTGAAATATGATCTGTATAAAATATTAAATTAAAAGCATCGCCTTAGGGTGGTGCTTTTAATTTCTATAAATTTTGAGTAAAAATACACCAATCTGACATGCTTAATAAAAAAATAAAATCAGTCCGTTTTTATTTTTTCTATAATTATTCAGAAATACGATTGATTTTTAATTCGATAATTGTTATAATAAATATTGTATGTTCATATTTTAAATTAAGATGTCTGTAAGGAGAATTCTGATGGACGTAAATAAATTGCTATTTATGCTCAGCAATACGTGCGGGGTTTCGGGTAATGAATCCGGTATAGCAGGTGTACTTCTCGGTATACTTAAAGAATATACCGATGACTGTTATATTTTAAACGGAAATGTTATCGGAAACTTCGGAAACAGGACAGATGGAAAAAAACATGTGCTTATAGATGCACATATGGATGAAATAGGCCTTATCTGTTCCTATATTGATGACAGCGGCTTTATAATTCCGGGAAACATAGGCGGAATGGATTACAGGCTTCTTCCGGCACAAAGGGTTATTATTCACGGAAAAGAGGAAGTCAGGGGAATCATATCTGCCATGCCGCCTCATTTAAAATCAGATGGCGGACCGTTGACTGAAATCGAAAATGTCCGAATTGATACAGGATATTCAAAAGAAGAGATTAGCGATAAGGTTCCGCTTGGAAGTACCATATCATATGATATTGAGTGTAAATCACTTATGGGCGGATGTGTGACAGGAAAGGCATTAGATAACCGTGCAGGTGCGGCAGCTATCCTTATGATGCTTGACAGGCTCACCGGAAAAAATTATTCATGCAGCTTTTCAGTATTGTTTTCAACGACTGAGGAAATAGGAGGAAGAGGTGCTAAAACAGCATGCTATGAAATAAACCCTGATATTGCTATTGCTGTTGATACAGGTTTTGCACTTACAGCAGATGATAAGCCATGTAAATGCGGGAAGCTCAGCGGTGGTCCAATGATAGGTGTTTCACCATCGTTATCTGCAGAAATTTCAGACATGCTTATCGATATTTCAAAACAGAAGGAGATACCTTATCAGACTGAGATAATGAGCGGACTAACGGGAACAAATGCAGATCATTTCGGAATATGCCGCTGCGGTGTAAAAACATGTACATGTTCAATTCCTATAAAATATATGCACACCCCGGTTGAATTGTCATGTACTGAAGATATAGATAATACATCATTACTGTTATCAGAATTTATCAGGGCGGTGAAATAAAATATGCTTGATCATTTAGAAAATCTATGCACACTTTACGGGGTTTCCGGGGATGAAAAAAATATAAGAAATTATATTCTTGAAAATATAAAAGATAAATGTGAATGCAGAACCGACAATCTCGGAAACATTATTGCGTTTAAAAAAGGAAAAAAGACGTCTGCGAAAAAATTAATGATTGCAGCTCATATGGATGAGGTCGGAATGATAATCACTCATATTAACAATGACGGAACGCTTTCATTTGATACGGTCGGAGGAATTAACAGTGATGTTATAACAGGCAGACAGGTATATATATATAACAGAAAAATAAACGGCATAGTAAGTGCAAGAGCGGTTCACAATATATCTCAGGATGACCGGAAGAAAAAGGTGAACATTACTGAGCTGTATATTGATATCGGTGCCAGAGATGCTGAGGATGCATCAAAGGCTGTGTCCGCCGGAGACTACGTTTCATTTATTTCAGGATATACGCAGATGGGCAGCGGATCTGTATGCAGCAAAGCGATAGATGACAGGGCCGGATGTGCTGTTATGCTTGATTTAATAGCTAAAGGGACAGAGTATGACACATACTTTGTATTTACAGTTCAGGAGGAAATAGGACTCAGAGGTGCACGTACTGCAGCGTATGGTATCTGTCCGGATTATGCAATCGTAATAGAAACAACTACTGCAGCGGATATTGCAGGTGTAAATGGTGCAAAACGTGTGTGTGAGCTTGGAAAAGGTGCTGTCGTTTCATTTATGGATAAAAGTACTGTTTATGACAGAAAAATGTATGAGATAGCATTTTCTGTTGCTAATGAGAACGATCTTAAATGTCAGACAAAAACAATGATAGCCGGCGGAAATGACAGCGGCGCAATTCATATATCAGGTTCAGGCGTGCGCACATTGGCAGTTTCCGTTCCATGCAGATATCTTCATTCACCTTCATGTATGGCAAAATATTCAGATATTGAAGCATGTGAGCTTTTGGTTGAAAAGCTTATACCAAAGGTAATCGAGTTATGATAAAAAATATTTATGATGTGGATCTGGTTTCAGTTAAGCAGCTGCACGAAGATTATTACGGCAGAAAAATTCTTTCTTATTATATTGCTTATGGAACAGGATATGATTTTTGCAGATTTTTTGAAATATATGATGACGGAAACAGGGGGTACATTGTACAGTTTAATGCAGTTATGATTGTCTGTTCAAACACAGATGTACCGATTGAGGAGCTCAGAAATTTTATTATTATGAACAAACCTTTTCGTGTCGAAGCTCCGGGCTATATTATGGAAAATATTTCAGGCATCTGCGGATACAAATTGCTCAGAAGAACGAAATTTGAATTTACTGATCATAAACCTGAAGATTTTGATTTAAGCAGTCTTGATACAAACCCAAAGCTGGATGAAATATATGAAATACTGCATGAGGGTTTTCCTTCGCTTGTTGAATACCAGCTGTGGATGACGGAAAATTCTCATAAAATAAGAAGGGGACTGTCAAAAATATATTTATATAAAAACTGTACAACAGCGACAGTTATATATGATGTAGATAACCATGTACTTATAGGACAGGTGGCAACAAAAAAGGAAGCAAGAGGAAAAGGCTATGCCAGAGAGCTTTTATATTGGATAGGACATTCACTTAGTCTGGAAGGAAAAACGGTAAAGCTTTTTGCACTTGATTATCGTGAAAGCTTTTATAAAGAGATCGGATTTAAGGCTTTGAGTGCTGAAAATGTAATTCAGGTCGAATAATATGGAGGATATTATGCTAAACAATAATTTTTTTGATTTTGACAATGAGCTTATTGAAATAGCAAGGGAGGCTGAAAATGCGTGCTCTCTAAGCCTCGCAGGATGTGAGACTATTGCTGAATATAATGGTTCAAAGGTTTTATCGGCTTTTATTAAAAACAGAGTAAGCGAGCAGTGCTTTTACGGAAGTACGGGTTACGGCTACGGAGATATCGGCCGTGAAATTCTGGATAGGGTATATGCCGACGTTTTTGAATGTGAGGATGCCCTTGTAAGACATAATTTTATATCCGGCACACATGCTATTTCGGTTGCTCTGTTCGGGGTATTGAGACCGGGTGACAAAATGGTTTCCGTTACAGGAAAGCCGTATGATACACTTGAAGAGATAATAGGTATCAGAGGAAAAAAAGGAGACGGTTCTCTTATTGATTTTGGCGTTGAATATGCACAGGTAGATCTGCTTGAAAATGGTGTCCCTGATGTGGACAATATTTTAAAAGCGGTTCAGGGGGCAAAGCTTGCTTATATTCAGCGGTCAAGAGGCTATTCACTCCGTCCGGCACTGACAATTGCTGATATGGAAAAGATAATCTGCGGAATCAAGGTTGCAAGCCCGGACACTATAATAATGGTAGATAACTGTTACGGTGAATTTGTTGAGAAAAGAGAACCTACACAGGTGGGAGCCGATCTTGTGGTAGGCTCACTTATAAAAAACGCCGGAGGTGCTATTGCACAGACAGGCGGATATATTGCAGGACGTAAGGATCTTATTGAGCTCTGTTCATACAGACTTACATGTATAGGAATGGGAAAAGAAGTTGGCTGTACACTCAACCAGAACAAAGAAATGTTCCTTGGACTGTTTATGGCACCTGACGTAGTATCAAATGCAGTCAAAACCGCGACATTTGCCTCAGAGCTTTTTTCAAAGCTGGGATTTGAATGCTACCCTAAGAAAAATGAGCAGCGTGGAGATATTATAACGGTTTTAAGGCTTGGAAACGAGGAGCTTCTTAAGGCATTTTGTCAGGGCATACAAAAAGGTGCACCTGTCGATTCTTTTGTAACACCTGAGGCATGGGATATGCCGGGATATGACAGCCAGGTTATTATGGCAGCCGGTGCATTTACTATGGGTGCATCAATCGAGCTTTCTGCAGATGCCCCTATAAGAGAACCTTTTGCTGCATGGCTTCAGGGCGGAATAACATATACAAGCGGAAAAATCGGAATTCTGCTTGCCGCGCAGGAGATGGTAAGCCGCGGGCTTATAAAGCTTTAGTGTTGTAACCCTGTAATTCGCTGTTTTAAAACAATGTTTGACTTTTTATCTGAAAAGTGATATATTTATAATATTAATCGTTTCATTTAAAGGGGGTTATTCTGTAATGATTTGTCCGAAGTGTGAATCGGTTGAACCTGATAATTCAAAAGTATGTTCATTATGCGGATATAAATTTTCTGAGAAACCGGTCAGAAATAATAATTTAAGAGAAAAAAGGCCGGCTAGAAAGAAAATTTTTAAAACCAGGAAAAAAAATCGCATAAAATTAAACCTGATTTTTATTGCTGTAATTATAGTCATAGCAGCGATTATCGCTATTTCTGCAGGCATTTCTTCCAATAAAGGAATAAGAAAATGTGAAAAGCTTGCAAAAAAAATAGGACAGTCATCTGAAAAAGCAGCGGATTATGCAAATGTTGAATTTACAAAGGCCTCTGATTACAGCTTTTTAAATGACCTAACTGATTATTCCTATATATGTGAGTCGGATAAGAAAACCGATATATATGGTATAAGTATCCCTTCATGGGCAATTTTCTGTACAGAAGACATGTTCGGGAACCTGAGTGATTTATCGTATTATAACTTCACTGTCCTTGAAAACAATATAAATGGTGAAAAGAGAAAATCAAGATTTGATACATCTTCAATCAAGACCGGTATGGATAAAAAGGACGTTGACAAATTACTTGATATGGATTTGTATTCTGTTTCCGTTTCAGATGTTATAAAATCCGAAAAATATAAATATTATTATAAGGATAAGAAAAATGATGAAATAAAGGCATATTACCTTACTGTTATTTATGATGATAATAACAAGGTAAGTTCACCTGTTATTGAGGAGGAAAATATTTTTATAAATGATATTCTTAAAGCAAGTAATGAGTAATATGCACAAATATTACATAAATGTTTTGTATGAGAGCTCAAATATTTATAAACATTAAAAAGTATTACAAAACAAATACAAATTTATATGTCGTATAATAATAACACTTAAAAAAAGTTGACAAGTGGAATTTTTATTGATATGATAATCAAGATGAAAATTAAATACACTAACAAGGAGGGTAAGATATGGGAGATATGAAACTTTGCTATGGTTGTTTTGAACCGATTAATGATGAGATAAAATGTCCGAATTGCGGATACAAGCAAAAATCCCCGTATTCACCGTCATATATTGCACCTGGAACCTTACTTAATGACAGATACATGATAGGTAAACTAATAAGTCATAATGGTGAGGGTGCAACGTATCTGGCCTTTGATACAGTAATATCATGCAAGATATTAATAAAGGAATACATGCCAGATGCACTTTGTACAAGAGTCAAGGGTTCTCCGGTCATAAACGTAAATCATAACAATGTTGCACAGTATAAATCATTGATGGCTGAGTTTACAGAGTTAAATAAACAGCTTGCTAAGTTAAGGACACTTAGTCATATAAATCCTGTTCTTGATTTGTTTTCAGAAAATAACACTACATACGCTGTTTTCGAATATATTGATGGTGTAAACTTCATTCAGTATCTTAAGGAAAATGCAGGGGAATTAAGCTGGAGTCAGGTTTCAAAGATGTTTCCTCCGCTGTTTACATCACTTAGTATCCTGCATAATGCAGGAATCGTACATCGTGGAATCAGTCCACAGACGATTTATGTTACAACAAAGGGCGAGCTTAAACTGACTGATTTCTGTATTGCTGCAGTCAGGACAACTAAGACAGAGCTGAACTCCGAAATTTTTAAAGGATATGCAGCTCCTGAACAATATTCACCAAGCAGCTGGCAGGGTGCCTGGACAGATGTTTATGGTTTATGTTCTGTTCTCTACAGAATACTGACAGGATGTATGCCAACAGAGGCACTTTTAAGAAGTGAGGAAAGTGAACTTACTTCACCTTATGATCTTAATTCAGACATACCTGAAAATGTATCCAATGCTATAATGGACGGACTTAAGATTTCAGGAGATGAAAGAATACAGACTGTTACAGAGCTTGTAACAAGGATCTTTGAACCGTCAAAGGATGAAAAATTAAAAACCTCATTACATCCTGTTGTAAAGCCGCGTGAATATAACAATGATGATATAGATGAGGAGTATGAACCCAAAGGTCGTGAATACTACAAAATGCCTGTAAAAAAACCGGCAGCTGAAGTTTCAGATGATGGATTAAGTACTTTTGACAGATTCAAATTCCCTGTATTTATTGCTGTTTTGCTTATACTTATTGCAATATTCTTTATCTTTATTTTCAAAGGCATTTTTTCGGCGATGAATCAGGATGATGGTTTAATTGTAAATATACCGGCACTTACAACAGCTTCAGAGACTACAATTGTTACAACAGCTGCTCCGAAAACAGAAAAATTTGTTTCAAATATCCCTGCCATAACACTCCCTCCTGAAAGCGAAGTAACTGATGAGAACGGAAGCAAAGTAACAACTGAAAATGCCAATGCAAATATTCAGATGGTTGATTTAAAGGGATTGTCTTATGAGCAGGTTAAGTTATCAACTCTTGTACAGGATATTTCTCTTGAACCCGAGTATGTTTACAGCGAAGAGTACAACAGAGACGTAATATTCTGGCAGGATACAGAAGCCGGTGTTTGGGTTGAAAGCGGTACCGTTGTAAAAATAAAAGTAAGCAGAGGCGACGGAGATGTAGCAGTACCTGACTATAAAAAAGGCCCATACAGCTGTTATCCTGTAGATGAATATCTTGAGATGCTTGACAAGCTTGGAATAAAGTACAGAGCTATACCTGAAGTAAATGACGGATATTATCCGGGATACGTTATTGGAATTGAACCTGCTGCAGGAACAATAATCGATACTTTATCAGGTGATGTGTTAATTGTTCATTTTACTGAAGAGTCTGCCGGAGGAAGCGAAATACTTTCACCCGGTGTTGCTCCATCAGCAGAAACGGCAATAACTGCAAATTAATAGAATAAAAAAATAATATGATATACTGAAACATTGGTTTGATGTTTCGGTATATCCTTTTTTTATTTTTAAAAATATTTTTATAAAAATAAAAAGCAACAGTTGTAATAACTGTTGCTTAATTATACAAGAAATAAACCGCCTTGCCGTAAGTATATGGCATATAAAACCCGCTTAAAAAGCAGGTGGGTATCATCCTGAAAGCTTCGCGCTCCCTTCATCTTTAATATCATATAATGATAAAAAGGAGGTCTGCAATCCACGTTCAGAGGCTGATTCCCTCATAAAAGGTGTTGGATTATATGAGCCATATATAACGCACAAGGCAGAATATATAACCTGTTTACATATAGAATTATATCATATAAAATCGCAAATGTCAAATAAAATTACATAGAAAATATTTGATTTTATAGTTCTATTATTACTTAAAGAACAAAGATTATTATTAAAGATAACGTTATGATACTTTTCAGAGAGCATAAAGGTGTAGGGGGATTTGAATTATTCCTCTTCACTTTCTTCATCTTCATCATCTTCGAACATTTCTTCAATTCTCTTAAGAAAGATCTGACCGATTCTATCGAATTCTTCATCATCTTCAATTGAGACGAGCATTTCTTCATCGCCGTTCATTTCAGACTTAAGAATTACAAGCTCATCGTTTTCATCAAGAGCCTGTTCAGGATTTTCTGTGTATGGGACAAGAGCAAAATAGCGTTCTCCATCCTCTGTCTCAAGTGCGTCCAACATCTCAAATGTTTGTTCAACACCTTCTTCGTCAACTAAAGTATAAAGATCAGGTGTGTATTCTGATAAGTCTGGCATAAAAAAACTCCGTTCTGCCATATCCGGCAATTAATTATAATTGTATTTTAAAAAACGCTTACAAGATTAATTTTACTACAAAATCATATTAAAGTCAAGCACATTATATTAACAACATGTTAAACATTTTATTCTAATTTTTTTGATAAAAAGTATTGACAATGCATAAAAAATATGATATTATAGAGTCAAGGAAAGGGAGAGAGTAGTTCAGGCGATAAGAATTATTCTTAAACTTACCGGGATCGTTTTATACATGAGGGATTAAACCCAGACAGCAATACAAAGTAATAAAAGACACGAAAATGTGTGAATGTAAAATTGCAGTGCCGGAGTTTAAAATAATGATAAAACAAATTTATTGATCAAGTGAGGGGGCGGGTCCAGTGGACTTATCAACAGAGTCTTTTAAAAACGAAGTTATCCTTCATGACTCGCTGGCAGAAAGACTGTAATTAATCAGCAGTTACTCTGAGTCATTGATTTAGTTTCTATTTTGATGTAAGCGGTAACTTCGCTATTAATGTAGGATTTATTTGAGGCAGGTAAATGGTACATTAGTCAATTGATTTAGCGGTTTATGTTTGTCGGTGAATTACGTTTTAGTTTGATATAAACAAGAGTTAAGTCAAGGTCGGAGACAAATGTATATATGTTTCAGATAAACAGGTCGGTTAAGGTTATCAGCAAAGGTGATTCCAATGGAAATGGATAAATGTTTTAAAAGATAAGAAAACAATATTTTGTATGGAAAGGTGGTTCCAAAGGAATAAAAATCTTTTCGACAAAAAATAAAATCGAAAAAGGTGTGACCGATGAAGTAATCAAATTTCTTTCGACAAAAAATAAAATCGAAATAGGTGTGACCGATGGAATAGTAAAAATCTTTTCGACAAAAATAAATTTGAAATAGGTGTTACCAATGGAATAGTCAAAATCCGTTCGACAAAAATAAAATCGAAATAGGTGTGACCAATGAAGTAATAAGATTTCTTTCGAACAAAAATAAGTCGGAATGGAGTGACCAACATATTAAATACTTTTTTATATAGTTTATATAAAAGGTAATGGTGGCATAACGCACTGATAAAAACGGTGCTTAAGGATATAAAGAATTTTTAATTAAGAAGTGATGTTCATGATTAAGTTAAGTATTTGTATCAAAGGAACGAAGAAAAGTCAGGGAAGGTGATTCCGCCAGAAACAGATCTTAAATGATGAAAGTCATTTAAAAATGCGAGAGCATTAGAATAATAAACCGTATGTGGAAAGCAAAGCGATGATAAATAATTACATAGTAATGTTAAAATTGGCTAAGAAACGTTTCGCATACACAAAAAGGTGGTACCAATGTACTAAATGTATTTAAAAATAAATAAATAAAAAGGAGTCTGTAATAACGGCTCCTTTTTTATTTTTTATTTATTTTCATTATCATCAACAAACATATCAAATGTATATTCGTCAAGTTTATTTCTTACCATTACTGATATTTCACTAAAGATATTCTGGTATTTACAATTATGGTCGGGGGTTATGTTACAAATACTGTTTGGCTCCAGACATCGGCTGAAAAAATATGTACCGTCAACAGTTTCAATTACTGTACGAAGCTTGATATCTGAAGGCTTCATGTTAAGCTCATAACCGCCGTTTGCACCTTTGAACGAACGTACAATTCCAGCGGTAACAAGCTTACGGAGTATTTTTAAAGAAAATCTTAATGTTACACGACTTCTGTCAGATATTGTTTTGGCATCAAGTCGTCCGCCGTCATTAACAAGGCAGTTTACAATCCTTACAGCATAATCAGCTTCCAGAGTCAAATGCATTTGATATTCAATCTCCTTTTAAAGAATTTGTTATTGGTTAATCAAGAAAATCCTTTACCTTTTTACTTCTGCTCGGGTGACGGAGCTTTCTCAGTGCTTTAGCTTCTATTTGTCTGATTCTTTCCCTTGTGACTTCAAACTCTTTTCCTACCTCTTCAAGTGTTCTTGAACGGCCGTCCTCAAGTCCGAAACGCAGTTTAAGAACCTTTGCCTCTCTTTCAGTCAGCGTGTTAAGGACTTCGTTAAGCTGTTCCTTAAGAAGGATGAGTGAGGCTGCCTCTGCAGGAGCAGGTGCATCGTCATCAGGAATAAAATCTCCAAGATGACTGTCCTCTTCCTCTCCGATAGGGGTTTCAAGTGAAACAGGGTCCTGTGCTATACGCATGATTTCACGTACTCTTTCAACAGGCATTTCAAGTCTTTCTGCTATTTCATCAGCTGTAGGATCATGTCCGTTTTCGTGGAGAAGCTGACTTGAAACCTTCTTGACTTTTGTGATTGTTTCAACCATATGGACAGGAATTCTTATAGTACGTGCCTGGTCGGCAATAGCTCTTGTAATGGCCTGTCTTATCCACCATGTTGCATATGTTGAGAATTTAAAGCCCTTTGTATGGTCAAATTTTTCAACAGCTTTTATAAGACCAAGATTTCCTTCCTGGATAAGGTCAAGAAACTGCATTCCTCTGCCGCCGTATCTCTTTGCGATACTTACAACAAGTCTGAGATTTGCTTCAGACAAACGTTTTCTTGCATACGGATCGCCTTTTGACATTCTTTCAGCAAGTTCAATTTCCTCTTCGGCTGATAAAAGGGGAACACGGCCTATTTCTTTTAAATAAATTTTAACAGGGTCGTCAATAGCAATTCCTTCTGTAGAAAGTGCTATTTCGAGATCGTCATTCAAAGTAGAATCAAGACCGATTTTCAGATCGGTATCAGGAGAAAAATCTTCAACTATCTCAATGTTCAGGCTTGCACACGTTTCATAAAAAGAATCCATCTGGTCGACATCAAAGTCAGTTTCTTCAAGTGCGTCGGTAATTTCCTTTGTTGTCAGCTTGCCTGTTATTTTGCCCTGTTCAACTAAGCTTTCGATTGTTTTTTTTTCGTTAGCCATAAAAAACTCCTACTTTCTATTTTGCAGCTGTTGCTGTTGCATTTTTTGCTCCTGTATCCTTAAAAGATCATTATCTGAGAGTTCTGTTTCATTATTATATACAATACTTTTGTTAAAATTCTTTAAAATGTCAATACAATCAAAAAGAGTCTGCTCAGTTATCGCTATATTTCTGTTTTTAGCTTCCATACCGCATATTTTACCCATTTCTTCAGTGGAAAATTCTTCTGAAAGAAGCGATATTGAAAAAACTGTTGAACACGATATATATTTGCAGACAGAAGAGAAAACCTTTTTATTAAATGAAGTGACAAATTCATCAGGTGAAATCCGGCTGGTTATCTCTTTGAGTTTATCGGGATTTTTAATGATGTATGATATAATATATTCTTCAGCACGATTTTCTTTTTGAAATTTTGCTGAATCAGGATTTATTTTGTCCTGAGGGTTTATACTGTTTTCAATAGTCTTCCATTCCTTCTTTTTTTGAACGGTTGTTTTATTTTTTATCATGTGATCAACCTGAGTATGAAGTATATTAACATTTATATCAGCTTCTTTTGAAATTCTTGATATATATACATCACGCTGAAGGGGATCGCTTAATGAGGATAATACTGATACAGTACGACGTAAAAAAATAACCTTGTCATTTTCGGTATTCAGATCCAGTCCATTTTTGCATTTGTCAAGCTCAAAGTTAATAGCATCACCTGAATTTTCAAGCAACAGTTTAAATCTTGTGCTGCCAAATTTTTTTATGTATTCGTCAGGGTCCTTTGCACCGGTCATTCTGATTATTTTTGTAGTAACACCTACAGCACTCAGGAGATTTATTGCTTTTTGAGTTGCTGCTTGTCCGGCATTGTCACTGTCATAAGCAATAATTACTTCTGATGCATATTGAGACATAATACGTGCCTGCTCAGGGGTAAGCGCAGTGCCGAGAGTTGCAATTACATTTTCAAATCCTGCCTGATTTATTGTAATTACATCCATATATCCTTCTGCCAGTATCAGTTTCTTTGAAGCTGAATTTTTGGCAAAATTAAGCGAAAAAAGATTGCGGCTTTTTTTAAATACCGGAGTATCAGATGAATTTATGTATTTTGCTTCGTCGCCGTTTAATATCCTTCCGCCAAATGCAATTACATTTCCTCTCAGGTCAATAATAGGAAATATAACTCTGTTTCGGAAAACATCATAGCATCCGCCTTTGTCGGATGCCCGGCATACTCCGGCAGTAACGAGTTCCTCATCGGTAAATCCCTTGCTGCGCAAATAATCACGGAGATTATTCCAGCCTGATGATGCAAAGCCAAGTCCGTATTTTTTTATTGTCTGAGGAAGCATGTTTCGTGATTTAAAATATGAAAGTCCGCTTTTGTCTGATCCGCTGATAAGATTTTTAAAATAATAATTTGCTGTTTCACGGTTGATTTCAAGCGTGCGTGATTTTATACGTAATAATTTATCGTTGTTTTCATTATCGGGCACAGTGATTCCTGCCCTTTGCGCAAGAAATTTTATAGCCTCGATATAGTTCAGATTTTCTATACGCCTGATAAATGTTATTACATCTCCGCCAGCGCCACATCCAAAACAATAAAAGCTCTGGCTGTCTGCATATACAGTGCAGGATGGTGTTTTTTCTGAATGAAAAGGGCATAGACATACGTATGATGAGCCTCTGCGCTTTAAACTTACATATGAAGCAAATATATCTTCAATTGAGTTTCCTAATCGCAGCTGATAAATAAAGTCATCTGAAAATGCCATAATAAACCTCCGGACGCATAATTCTGGCAGAATTTTGCTTTATTGAATATCAGCAGGTAACATTACAAAAAGATCATATTATCCTGACATGTAAAAATCGGGTATGGTTCCCCTTAACTTCTTAAAGACGTATTAATATATACTAAAGATATATCAATAAATCCTTTTTTATTTTTAGAAATGTTCAAATAATTTTTTAATTGTTTTTATTTCTATTTTTCCGTTAGAAATATCAGTAAGCTTTTCTTTTAGTGAATTATAAAACTGTTCCTTTGCCATTATCTCAAGGTGAACTGTTTCCTCGAATTTTGAAGAAATCTCTTTTATTTCGAACTGTGGAAGAATATAAGATATTTTGCTGTATAAATTATAGTCCATGTTTATTTCCATTGCGTAGCACTCGCACATGTTCAATATATCAGAACTTTCAACAGCAAGCTTTGCCGATGTTGAATATGCACGGACAAGGCCGCCTCCACCCAGAAGTATTCCTCCGAAATATCTCGTTACAACACAGCAGACATCAGTAAGTTCGTTTTTCTGGAGTATATCAAGAACGGGAACACCTGCGGTTCCCTGTGGTTCGCCATCATCCGAATAACGCGTGATGTTGCTGTCTTTTAATATGTATGCATATACATTATGTGTTGCTTTTCTGTGCATGGCTTTTATTTCATTTATAAAATTTACAGCTTCATCATTTGTCTGTACAGGACACAGATATGCTATAAATTCAGAATGACGTTCAGTAAAGGTTATATTGGTGCGGTTTTTTATAGTTTTGTAACCCATATTTATATTGAACCCTTCTGTTATATAAATTAAAAAGGGCGACTTTTTAAACAGTCACCCTCAGTTTGCATGAAACTAGTTGTTCTTATTGAAACGCTTATTAAATCTGTCTACACGACCGCCAGTATCAATAAGTTTCTGCTTGCCTGTAAAGAATGGGTGGCATTTTGAGCAGATTTCAACCTTGATATCCTTCTTCGTTGAACGTGTTTCAATAACATTACCACATGCACATGTGATAGTTGTCTTTTCAAAACTTGGATGTAGATCCTTTTTCACGAGTAAGTCACCTCTTTCAAAAACTATTATGATTACATAGTAGCCCATCAGTTCCTTTAGACAGTAGTACTATCGATAATTCACTTGTAAGATTAATTATATCATAAATAAAATAAAAATGCAATACTTATTTTGAACTTTTATTATTAAAATCCAAGAATTTTGCTGAATTCAGAATCGATTTTTTCATATGCAGAGTTTGCATCTTCACTTGTTTTTCCTGTAGTTGTATAATATACTTTGATCTTTGGTTCAGTGCCTGACGGTCTGATTATAACAGAGGCATTGTTCTCAAGTATAAATGCAAGAACATCTGATTTTGGAAGATCAATAGTTTTCGTCTGGGATGTCTGAATATCCTTTGTGGTACTTGTGATATAGTCGGAAAATTCCAGAACCTTCAGGCCGCCTATTGACTCAGGAGTATCGGAACGCAGGGAAGTCATTATTTCCTTCATTCTTTCCATACCGCTTATGCCTTCACATGTAAAGCTTTTGAGAGAATGCTTGTAAACGCCGTATTTTTTGTACATATTTTCTCTTGCCTGAATTAATGATATGCCGCATGTCCTGTAATAAGCAGCCATTTCGCATATAAGCATTGAAGCAACGACGGCGTCTTTGTCTCGTACGTATGTACCGGCAAGATATCCGTAGCTTTCTTCAAAGCCAAAAATGTATCTGTTTTCTTCGCCCTTTGATTCAAGGAAACCTATCTGTTCTCCGATAAATTTAAATCCTGTAAGAACATCAATAAGCTCTACATTGTAATTTTTGGCAATAGCATCTGCAATCTTTGTAGTTACAATTGTTTTTATTGCAACAGGGTTTTCAGGCATTGTTCCGAGCTTTATTCTCTCCTGACATATATATTCAAGGAGCATTGCGCCGACTTCATTTCCGCTGAAAAGAACATAATCATCATCGGAAGGAACTGCTATTCCTACTCTGTCAGCGTCAGGGTCTGTCGCAAGAAGAAGGTCTGGTTTTGTTTCCCTTGAAAGCTTAAGTCCGAGCTGAAGAGCTTCTGTTATTTCGGGATTTGGATAAGGACATGTTGTGAAGTTTCCGTCAGGATTTTCCTGTTCAGGAACAACTGTTATATTTTCTATTCCTATTCTGCCTAGAATTTCTCTTACAGGCTTGTTGCCTGCTCCGTTAAGCGGAGTATAAACTACTTTAAGGCCGCTTTTAGCAACAAGGTCTGTATGAATACCCTGAGAAATAACGTTTTTATAGTATTCTTCAATTACATCCTGCTTGATATATTCAATACTGCCGTTTTTAAGACCTTCATCAAAAGAAATGAATTCAGGACCGTCAAACATATCAACGCTGCTTATTTTCCTGATAACCTGCTCAGCAACATCAAGAGTAATCTGGCAGCCATCCTGTCCGTATACTTTATATCCGTTATATTTTGCAGGATTATGACTGGCTGTTACAACAATACCTGCACTGCACTTCAGGGCGCGTACTGCAAAGGAAAGCATAGGGGTAGGCATAAGCTCACTGAAAATATAAACCTTGATTCCGTTTGCAGCAAGTACTTCAGCTGCAGTCTTTGCGAAAACATCTGATTTTATTCTGCTGTCATAGGCAATAGCAACGCTTCCGTTTTTGTATGACTCGTTTACGTAGTCAGAAAGTCCCTGGGTTGCTTTGCGTATAGTATATATATTAAGTCTGTACGTTCCGGCTCCGATTACGCCTCTCAGACCTCCGGTTCCAAATTCAAGTTCTCTGTAAAATCTGTCCTTTATTGCTTCAGAATCATCTTTTATAGAATAGAGCTCGGCCTGAAGATCGGAATCCTCAAGTGCTTTTTGTGTCCATAGGGTGTACAATTGCATTTCATTCATAATTATATACTCCTCTGATAAATCATAGATTAAAAAATATCATATTTTTTATTATAGCATATTAAAAGTAATTTTAAAAGTGATTTTATAAATTTTCTTAATTTACGGTGTGCAATTCTAAAGTCTGAATATCATAGTTTTTATATGAAATCACAAAATCGCAAATTTTTATTATACAAATTAACATTTTTAAAACGTCAATTTAATTAAGTAAAATCTGTTTTCAAATTAATATTCTTATGGTATAATATTTTTATAGTGCGATAATAACATACTGAAGGGATATTTTTATGAGAAAAAATGGGATAATATTTGATCTTGACGGAACATTGTGGGATTCGGCAGAAGGGATATGCGGTACATGGAGAAGGGTTATTGAAAATTATCCTCAGGTAAAGCGTACAGTCACTGTAGATGATCTGCACGGATGTATGGGACTGCCGCTTGATGAAATAGGTCGCAGACTTTTTCCGGAGCTTGATGCTGAAATGCAGAAAAAGCTTATGGATGAGTGCTGCAGACTTGAAAACGAGTATCTTGCAGAGCATGGAGGGATACTTTATCCTGGTCTGGAGGAAACACTTGAATACCTTTCGGGTAAATACAGACTTTTTATTGTAAGTAACTGTCAGACAGGGTATATAGAAAGTTTTTTTAAAGCGCACGGACTCGGAAAATATTTTGATGATTCTGAATGCTTCGGGGCAACGGGATTGTCAAAGGGAGAGAATAATAAGCTTATAATAAAAAGAAATAATATCAGAAGCTCCGTTTATGTCGGGGATACACAGGGAGACGCCGATTCGGCAGCGCTTGCACATATACCGTTTGTATATGCAAGGTACGGCTTCGGAAGTGTAGAAAAATATGATTATGTTATTGATGAAATATCCGATATGATGAAAATAATGTAGTGAAATTAAATTTATAAGTAAGAAAAAATGCCCGTAACCTCAAAAGGAACGGACATTTTTTCTTTATATGAATCAGTTTTTAATCTGTGTTGCTACTAAGCTTTCGCCGCAGTAAATTTTTCTGAGCTTTGGTTTTTCAATTTTTCCGGTAGGATTTCTAGGAACGTCGGCAAAAATTATTTTGTGAGGACGCTTGTATCTAGGAAGATCCTTGCAGAAGCTGTTTATGTCGTCTGCCGTACATGTAACTCCCGGCTTAAGTTCAATTATTGCAGCTGTAACCTCGCCGAGTCTCTGGTCAGGCAATCCGATAACAGCAACATCCTTGATTGATGAATTTGAACGAAGAAAATCCTCTATCTGAACAGGGTAAAGATTTTCACCGCCGCTTATAATAACATCTTTTTTACGGTCAACAAGATATATAAAGCCGTCGCTGTCCTCCTGAGCCATATCTCCTGTAAACAACCAGCCGTCACAGAGAACTTCTTTTGTTGCTTTTTCGTCTTTATAGTAGCATTTCATTACGCCGGGACCTTTTACAGCAAGCTCGCCGACTTCACCTTTTTTGACTGTGTTTTTATTTTCGTCTACTATTTTAACTTCCCAGCCATAGCCGGCAATTCCGATTGCACCGACTTTATGTATGTTTTCAACTCCGAGGTGAACACAGCCGGGTCCGATGGATTCGCTGAGTCCGTAGTTTGTATCATACAGATGATCAGGAAAAACTGATTTCCAGCGTTTTATAAGACTTGGCGGTACAGGCTGTGCGCCTATATGCATAAGGCGCCATTTTGAAAGATTGTATTCTTTGATATTTACGTCGTCCCTGTCTATTGCGTCAAGAATATCCTGTGCCCATGGAACGAGCAGCCATACTATTGAACAGCCTTCTTCAGAAACTGTTTTTAAAATATTTTCAGGCTTTATGGCTTTTAGTAAAACAGCCTTTCCTCCGGAAATAAGGCTTCCGAACCAGTGCATTTTAGCACCTGTATGATACAAAGGAGGAATACAGAGGAAAACGTCATCATGAGTCTGTCCGTGATGGTTCTGTTCAACCCTGCATGAATGCATAAGGCTTGCGTGATTATGAAGAATTGCTTTTGGAAATCCTGTTGTTCCTGATGAAAAATATATTGCTGCATCGTCATCATCATTAATTTCAATGTCAGGTGCTGTGCTTGAATGGTTGGCTGCAAGGTGCAGATAATTTTCTGCGAAGGTAGGGCAGTTGTCGCCGACGTAGAATAAAAGCTTTACTGCAGGAATTTTATCGCATATTTCTTCCATACGTCCGATAAATTCCGGTCCGAAGATAATTGCATTTATATCGGCAAGTTCAAGACAATATTTTATTTCTGCTGATGTGTATCTGTAGTTGAGCGGTACAGCGAGTGCGCCGGTTTTTAATATTCCGAAATATACAGGAAGCCATTCCAGTCCGTTCATAAGAAGAATTCCGACCTTATCGCCTTTTTTTATTCCTCTGCTGATAAGGAGATTTGCGCATCTGTTGGCCTTTTCATTAAAAACGCTCCATGTTATTTCACGGCGATAATTTTCAGAAGAGCCTGATTCTATCAGCTCGTATTCCTTCCATGTAACACGTCTGATTTCCTGAACCTCCGGATTTATTTCAACTAATGAAATTTCATTACCGTACTTCTGAACATTATCCTCTAGTAACTTTGTAATAGGCATAGCCATTTCCTTTCTGAATTTTAGTCATTGTAATTAATTTTATCACATTGAAGCATAAAAGTCAATTTAAAATTCAGATTTTTAGTCAGCAGGGATTTCGACTCTGTGGAGTCGACCAGGCTTTGCAATCGCCTGGACTTCGCTGGCATAGCCGCTTTAATCTATCATATGGCTTGATTCTATTAATTCACTACGGTTAAGTTGTTTTTTTTGCAGGGGTTTCGACTCTGCGGAGTCGACCGGGCTTTGCGGTCGCCCTGGACCTTCGCTCACGTTTCTGCTTTAGCTTTAATGCTAAAAATAAGGCTTTCAGAAAGAGAATACTTTCTGAAAGCCTGTTTTTATTATGGAAGGAGTCTGTTTATATCTCTTGGGAACATGCTGCACTGACGTACGTTTGTCAGACCCAGCATTTTCATTACAAGTCTTTCAAGACCTATACCAAGACCGCCGTGAGGTGGCAGACCGTATTTGTGCGCTTCGAGATATGACTCGAAATCCTTCGGGTCAAGTCCCTGACGGATTATTTTTGCAACCTGCTCGTCATAGCTGTGAATACGCTGACCGCCGCTTGTAATTTCAAGACCTCTGAACAGAAGATCAAATTTATATGCAAGACGTGGATCTTCTTTTGAATCCATGGCATAGAAAGGAGGCTTTGATGAAGGGAAGTGAGTAACAAAGATAAAATCCGAATCAAATGTTTCCTTTGCATATTCACATATAGCAACTTCATCCTCAGGTTCAAGGTCAAGCTTGTTTTTGGAACCCTTGTTTCCGAGGATATCCTTAACTTCAAGCAGTGTAACGGCCGGTATTTCTTTTATAACAGGGATATCAGCGTCAAGTATTTCAATTTCGTTGCTGTAATTTTCCCTTACATAATCCATTACATACTTAAGCATTGCTGTTTCCATTTTCATAACATCATACATGCTGTCTATATATCCCATTTCAAAGTCAAGACCAATGTATTCATTTATATGTCTTGATGTTGCATGCTTTTCAGCACGGTAAACAGGAGCTATTTCAAATACTCTGTCAAAGAATGCAACAGCTGTCTGTTTATAGAACTGAGGCGACTGATTAAGGAAAGCAGGCTTGCCGAAATAGTCAAGTCTGAAAATATTTGCACCGCCCTCAGCACCCTGGGCAACTATTTTCGGTGAATGAATTTCAGTGAAATTGTTTTTAATCATAAATTCTCTGAAACCGTTGCACACACCCTCCTGAAGCTTGAATATTGCACGTTCATATGCGTTTCTGAGTGATACTGAACGGTTATCAAGATTTACGTCAAGTGAGCAGCCCAGCTTTTTATGAGGAACATGAAGAGGATACTCTGTTTTAGGATTATGGATAAGCTTGATATTCTTAAGAGAGATTTCTATTCCGTTAAATCCTTTTTCACTTTCGGTTACAGTACCTGATATTTTTACAAAGCAGCCTTCCTTAAGACCATCGATATTGTCTGAGCATGAATCTGTGTATACAGTCTGAATAAGGTATCTTCCTGTTCTGATAATAACAAATGAGACACCGCCCATGCTTCTGATTCTGTGAACACATCCGACAACTGTAATGTCATTTCCGATATTGTTCTTTGCGTCAGATATTTCAAATTCATGAATAGGCTCATCAGGTGAAATCTGAGTAATATTGTTCTTTTTATAAGGAACGTATACATTTTCGTTTATATGAGAAACCTGTTCCGTTTTAACAGTGTTTTCTTCCTCTACAGCTGATTTATTATCTTCAGTGGAGGAATCTGATGTCTGCACTGCCTTAAGTCTTGAATCAAGAACTTCTTTTATTACCTTTGGTGTACAGATACCCTTCAGGGCTTTTGTACACTGTCCCATAATAAAGCCGAAAACCTTTGTTTCACCGTTTCTGTACTGTTCTGCGGCTTCGGAGTTTTTAGCAAGAATCTCATCAATTATTACTTCTGCCTTTGCATTGTCGTTTGTAATAAGAAGACCGTTTTCTTTGGCAAGAGCCTCAGGGGATTTTCCGGTTTCTATCATCATACGCAGAATTGACTTTGCATCGGTTTTTGAAATTCGTTCGGTATCTGACATTTTAACAAGCTCTGCAATGGCATCTGCATTGAACGGAAGCTTTGCCATGTCTATTTCTCCGAGATTTACACGACGGAGAAGCTCTACGATAATGAAGTTTGAAATGCTTTTTGGGTTATTGTAAACTGTCAGGGCACTGTCGAAGAAATCTGAAACCAGCTTCTGATTAACTAGTATTTTTGCATCTGTTTCTGAAAGCTTATATTCATTAATATATTTTTCAAGACGCTTGTGAGGGAGTACAGGAAGCTTTGCTTTGATTTCGTCAAGCATTTCATCAGTAAAGTTTACCTGAAGAATATCAGGCTCAGGAAAATATCTGTAATCATGAGCATCTTCCTTGCTTCTCATTGCCTTTGTGTCTCCGCGGTTTTCATTGAAACGTCTTGTTTCCTGAATTACCCTTTTGCCTGATTCGAGAAGAAGTGACTGACGTTTTATTTCGTATTCGATTGATTTTACGATTGACTTTAATGAGTTTAAGTTTTTCATTTCGGTTCTGGTACCGAGCTGTTTGTCCTCAGGACGCATAATTGAAATGTTTACGTCGCATCTTAAGGAACCCTGTTCCATTTTACAGTCACATACGCCCGCATACTGCAGAAGAAGGCTTACTTTTTCAACAAATGCCTTTGCTTCTTCAGCAGAACCGATATCAGGCTCAGTTACTATTTCGATAAGCGGAACACCGCATCTGTTGTAGTCAGCAAGGGAAACAGAATTGAAATCATCGTGGATAAGCTTTCCGGCATCTTCTTCAAGATGTATTCTGTTTACGCGGATATTTTTTACCTTTCCGTTTACTTCGATAGGTACTAATCCGTCAATACATAGAGGTCTCTGAAGCTGTGAGATCTGATATGCTTTAGGAAGGTCAGGATAGAAATAATTTTTTCTGTCAAATACAGAAAATTTATTTATGTTGCAGCCAAGCGCAAAACCAGCCTTGACAGCATATTCAACTGCTTTCTGGTTAATAACAGGGAGCGTTCCCGGCATACCGGTACAAACCGGGCAGCATCTTGTGTTAGGGTCTCCGCCGAATTCTGCGGAGCATGTGCAGAAAACCTTTGAGTTTGTCAGAAGCTCTGCATGTATTTCAAGTCCTATAACAGGAATAAATGATGACATTTTAAAAATACCTCCTTATATTACAGCTTAGGAACAACAGCGTCAAACTGTTTTTCAAAAGCGTCTGCGGTCTGAATTATGGTTGCCTCGTCAAATTTTTTTCCAATGATCGACATACCGATAGGCATACCGTTATTATCATATCCGCATGTTGTTGAAATTGCAGGGAGGGAAGCAATGTTTACAGTAACTGTACAGATATCAGCCTGATACATTTTTACAGGGTCTGAAATGTTTTCATTAACTCCGAATGCAACAGATGGTGTTGTAGGAGTAAGAATAACATCGCATTTTTCAAAAATATCAGCATATTCTGCGGAAATTTTCTGCTTTAATGCAAGTGCTTTGCCGTAATATGCATCATAATATCCGCTTGAAAGTGCGTAGTTTCCGAGAAGAATTCTTCTCTTTACTTCCTGACCGAAGCCCTCGCTTCTGGAATGTGATATAAGGTCAATGAAATCGTCGTCTTTATCCGAGCGATGACCGTATTTGATTCCGTCAAAACGTGAAAGGTTTGAAGATGCTTCTGCTGATGAAATAAGATAATATGCTGCAATGGCATATTTAAGACTAGGCATGCTGCATTCTATAATCTCTGCACCCATTGATTTGTAGGTGTCAATTGCCTTATAAACGGCATTTTTTACAACCTCGTCAATACCGTCCGCATAGAATTCCTTTGGAACCGCGATTTTCATTTTATTTATGCTCTGTCCTATTTTTGAAGTGTAATCTATAGTATCGGTTTTTGATGATGTTCCGTCATGTCTGTCATATCCGGCAATGGCGTTCAGGATAATTCCGCAGTCATGAGCGTCCTTGGCAATCGGTCCTATCTGGTCGAGTGATGATGCAAATGCAACAAGTCCGTAACGTGAAACTCTGCCGTATGTCGGCTTTAGTCCTGTGACACCGCAGAATGCGGCAGGCTGTCTTATCGAGCCGCCTGTATCAGAGCCGAGTGAACCTGCACTAAGTGACGCTGATACACATGCGGCAGAGCCGCCTGACGATCCGCCAGGAATTCTTTCTGTGTTAAAAGGGTTTTTGGTCTTTGCAAATGCGGAGGTCTGTGTCGATCCGCCCATTGCAAATTCATCAAGACTTGTTTTTCCGAGCAGGACAATGTTCTGGCTGTTGAGTTTATCCATAACGGTTGCACTGTAAGGCGGGATAAAGTTTTCAAGTATTTTTGAAGAACATGTCGTCTTTATGCCTTCTGTACAAATGTTGTCTTTTATTGAAAGAGGAATACCGCATAAAGCAGGGGCATTTCCGGTATCGATGATTTTCTGTGCTTTTTCTGCAGATTCATGAGCTTTTTCTTTTGTGACTGTAATATATGAATTAATAGTGCTGTCGTATTTTTCTATCCTGTTTAAAAATTCGTCAGTAAGCTCGGAGGCTGAAATAGTCTTGCTGTCGAGCATTTTTCTGAGCTCACGTATTTTGTATTTAGTAATATCCATTTTTGCACCTCTACTCTACAACTTTAGGAACGACAAAGCAGTTGCCACTGTTTACTGCGTTCTGCAGAATCTTTTCTGTCGGCATACTTTCTTCGGAAATATCCTCACGAAGGTCGTTAATATATACGTTTTTATTATCTGCAACAGCATCATATTTTATATCTATTTCCTTAATAGTATCCATAATTTTAATAATGCTGGTCATATCATCAGCGACTTTTGTCAGTTCCGCATCTGTAAAGCTAAGCTTACTGAGCTTAGCAAGATATGAAGCCATCTGTAAATCCAATACTAAAACCTCACTTTATAATAATATATTTTTCTGTCATTTAAAATAACATTCTTAAAGTAAATTATACTATATTTCATAGCAGTTTGCAAGAAAATTGAATAATATTTTTTCGGATGAAGCAACACGGCCTGTTTTAATAAATTCAGACATAGACAAATCATGCCTCTTTTAATATTATTTTAAGGTTTTGGATTTATAATAAACAAGACAATATCAGAAAGTAAAAGGCAGGTGGTATATTTTTCATTTTTTAAAACATATTCAGAGCATACTGAATAAAAATTAAAATACGGACAGAAGATTTTCCGTCCGTAAATTAATAATATGAAAATAGAAGTTGCTGTTTTTTATTTATATATTCAGGATGACTATGCTTAAAAAACTATTTATACATTCCCCTTTCTTTTTATAACAGATACATTTCCTTCATCCGATTTCGTTATTATATAGCATCATCCGTATATAATACTGATACTTTTCCGGAAAAATATCTGTAATTTTTAAATTACTTTTTTATAATAACATATTAATATGTTATTATTGTGTCTTTATACAGTAAAATATGAAATTTTGAAAGGATGTCACGATATGCCAAACGTGCTGATTGCCGATGATAATATAGAAATAGCCGGCATTATAAAAGAATATGTCCAGAGAGAGGGCTATAATGTATTTTATGCATCTGACGGAGAAAAGGCAGTGGAATTATTTAAAAACGAAGAATTTGACATGATACTGCTTGACGTTGTTATGCCCGTTATTGACGGCTTTAGGGTGTGCCGTGAAATAAGAAAAACCTCAACCGTTCCTATAATAATGATAACAAGCAGGGGAGACGATTATGACAAAATAATGGGCCTTGGTATAGGTGCTGATGATTATGTTGTAAAGCCGTGCTCACCTGCCGAGATAATAGCCAGAATGAGGGCGGTCCTGAGAAGAATATATTTTGACAGCAATAATTCAGAGGAAAAAAAGCTTAAAATATATAATCTTGAAATTGATATGGAAAATTATTCGGTCTCAATTGGCGGCAACAAGGTAATGCTTACTAAAAAAGAGCTTGAAATATTATGGGTGCTTGCACAGAACAGAGAGAAGGTATTTACAAGGGAAAACCTTCTTAACAGCTTATGGGGATATGATTATTACGGAGACTGCAGGACGGTGGATTCGCATATTAAAAGACTGAGGGCCAAGCTTGATAAATTTGACCATAAAAAATGGAACATAAAAACCATATGGGGAATGGGTTATAAATTTGAGGTAAAAAAAATGAATCAGAATGCTGCTGATGTTGAAACTTTAAAAAATAAGATTGAAGACCTAAGAAAAAAATCTGAAGCAGACAGACAGATTGTCAGAGATTTTATATCATGTGTTTCTCATGAGCTCAGAACACCTGTTGCGGTTTTGCGTGGTTCACTTGAGGCGCTCTGCGACGGAGTTATATATGAACCTGAGAAGGTAAGCGAATATCACAGGCAGATGCTTAGTGAAAGCATATATCTTCAGAGGCTTGTAAATGATCTTCTTGAATTTTCAAGACTTCAGAACGATGATTTTGAAATAGTAAAGGAACCGGTAAATGTAGATGATGTTATTGACGATGTTTGCAGGAGTCTTAAAAAAATTGCAGCTGATAAAAAAATAAAGCTTACATATGAAAAAAACGGACAGAATATTTTGATAAAAGCAGATTATATGCGGATACGTCAGATGTTTATAGTTGTAATCGACAATGCGATAAAATTTACCGCATCCGGAGGATATGCGGAAATAAAATCAGGATTTTTTAACGGCCGGCCAATGATTAGCGTTTCTGATAACGGATGCGGAATAGAAGAAAGTGAGCTAGGCAGTATATTTTTGAAATTTCACAGAACTGTATCGGAAAAAAACAGAAGCGGTTCAGGACTGGGACTTGCAATAGCTGAAAAAATTGCAAAAAGACATGATATTGATATAAATGTAAGAAGCAAGGTGGGTTATGGCACGGAATTCTGCTTTATTTTCAATAAAACTATTGACAAATCCGAATTGTGTGATATAATAGACTAGTGTGTAAAATTTTAAGAGTAGCACACTAATTCTATTTAAGAAAATTGATAAAGAAGGAGGAAAAATAATGCCAACGTTTAACCAGTTAGTACGTAAAGGCAGAGATGTTTTGGAGGTTAAATCAACTGCTCCGGCACTTCAGAAGGGCTACAATGCCAAGAAGAAGAACACAATTGATCAGAGCTGTCCTCAGAAGCGTGGAGTATGTACAGCAGTAAGAACTTCAACACCTAAAAAGCCTAACTCAGCTATGAGAAAGATTGCCAGAGTAAGACTTACAAACGGATACGAAGTAACAGCTTACATTCCAGGTATAGGACATAATCTTCAGGAACATAGCGTTGTACTCATCAGAGGCGGACGTGTTAAGGATTTGCCTGGTGTACGTTACCACATTGTCAGAGGTACTCTTGATGCTCAGGGCGTTGCAAAGAGAATGCAGGCTCGTTCAAAGTACGGTGCTAAGAGACCAAAGGCTGGAGCAGCTAAGTAATTTACTTGAAAGCTCATAATTAAAATAGGATACAGCTACCACAGGATTTTATGTGGAGATTATATATAGATTTATATACCTCTGCATGGTCTTGACGGGTGACCATATGGTCAAACGAGTACCTATGAATTCATTAATATTATATGAAGGAGGGAAGCGAAATGCCAAGAAGAGGTAATATCGCAAAACGTGATGTTTTACAGGATCCAGTTTACAATTCAAAGCTTGTTACACGTTTAATAAACAACATAATGCTTGACGGTAAAAAGGGTGTTGCTCAGAAGATCGTTTATGAAGCATTTGATATCGTCGCTGAAAAGACAGGTGAAAATGCACTGGAGACTTTTGAAAAAGCAATGGAAAACATTATGCCTGTATTAGAAGTAAAGGCTCGCAGAATGGGTGGTGCCACATATCAGGTACCTATGGAGGTACGTCCTGAAAGACGTCAGACATTAGGTCTCAGATGGATCACTAAATATTCAAGACTCAGAAATGAAAAGACAATGAAGGAAAGACTTGCAGGAGAAATCCTGGATGCTATTAACGGCAGCGGCGGAGCTTGCAAAAAGCGTGAAGACACACACAAAATGGCTGAAGCTAACAAGGCATTTGCTCACTATCGTTGGTAATTTTATAATTAATTCAACGTATAAAAGCTTAGCTTATTATAAAATGGAGGAAAAATTATGCCAAGAGATTGTTCCCTTGAGAATACAAGAAACATTGGTATAATGGCCCACATTGATGCAGGTAAAACCACCACTACTGAGCGTATTCTGTTTTATACAGGTATTAATCATAAGATTGGTGAAACACATGAGGGTTCTGCAACAATGGACTGGATGGAGCAGGAGCAGGAAAGAGGTATCACAATTACCTCAGCTGCTACTACAGCATATTGGTCTGGCCATAGAATCAATATCATCGATACACCTGGGCACGTTGACTTTACAGTTGAGGTTGAGCGTTCATTAAGAGTTCTTGACGGTTCTGTAACGGTTTTCTGTGCAAAGGGCGGTGTTGAGCCACAGTCTGAAACCGTATGGCGTCAGGCTGATAAATATAAAGTACCTAGAATGGCTTATGTAAATAAGATGGACATTATGGGTGCTGACTTCTATCGTGTTGTAGATATGATGCACGACAGATTAAAATGTAATGCAGTTCCGATTCAGCTTCCTATCGGTGCAGAGGATACATTCAAGGGAATCATTGACTTAGTTGAGATGAAGGCCTATGTATATTATGACGATCTTGGAAAAGATATAAGAGTTGAAGAAATTCCTGCAGATCTCGCTGACAAGGCAGCAGAATATCGTGCTTCATTGCTCGAATGTGTTGCTGAGCAGGATGACGAGCTTATGGAAAAGTATTTTGCTGATGAAGAGCTCACAATTGACGAAATTAAAAAATGCATAAGAATGGCAACTCTTGCAAATAAGATGGTGCCTGTAGTATGCGGTACTTCATATAAAAACAAGGGTGTTCAGAAGTTGCTGGATGCAGTCGTTGACTACATGCCATCACCTATTGACGTTCCTCACATTAAAGGTGTAAATCCTGATACCGGTGAAGAATGTGAGCGTCCTTCATCTGATGCTGAACCTTTTGCTGCTCTTGCATTTAAGATTGCAACTGACCCGTTTGTTGGTAAGCTCTGCTTCTTCCGTGTATATTCAGGTTCTGTTGATGCTGGTTCTACAGTATTGAACGCAACTAAGGACAACAAGGAAAGAATCGGACGTATACTTCAGATGCATTCAAACCACAGAAAAGATATCGAGACAGTATATGCCGGAGATATTGCAGCTGCAGTTGGTCTTAAGAACACAACTACAGGTGATACACTGTGTAATGAAAAGAATCCTGTTATTCTTGAATCAATGGAATTCCCAGAGCCTGTTATCAATTTGGCTATCGAACCAAAGACAAAAGCAGGACAGGAAAAAATGGGCCTTGCACTTTCAAAGCTTGCTGAAGAAGATCCTACATTCAGAACATGGACAGATGAAGAAACCGGTCAGACTATTATAGCTGGTATGGGAGAGCTCCATCTTGAAATCATCGTAGACAGACTTCTCCGTGAATTCAAGGTAGAAGCAAATGTAGGTGCTCCACAGGTTTCATATAAGGAAACAATCAAGTCTAATGCAGATGTAGATATGAAATATGCAAGACAGTCTGGCGGTAAAGGTCAGTACGGTCATGTTAAAATCAGAGTTACACCTAATGAATCAGGTAAGGGCTACGAATTTAAAAATGCTATCGTCGGCGGTTCTATTCCTAAGGAATACATTCCTGCTGTTGATGCAGGTATCAAGGGTGCTATGCAGGCCGGCGTACTTGCTGGATATCAGGTAGTTGACGTTAAGGTTGAGCTTTATGATGGATCCTATCATGAAGTTGACTCTTCCGAAATGGCATTTAAGATTGCCGGATCAATGGCTTTCAAGGAAGCCATGAGAAAATCAAATCCTATTATTCTCGAACCTATTATGAAGGTAACAGTAATTGTTCCTGAAGATTATATGGGAGATGTAATCGGTGACCTTAATTCACGTCGTGGACAGATACTTGGTATGGAAGCAAGACCTGGTGCTCAGCAGATAAATGCACTTGTTCCGCTTTCTGAAATGTTTGGTTATTCAAACGACCTTCGTTCAAAGACACAGGGACGTGGACAGTATTCTATGGAACCTCACAGCTATATAGAAGTTCCTAAGTCAATATCTGAAAAAATCATTACTAAGAGAGGGAAAAATAACGATTAATTTCGTATATTCCATTCTTTTGGTTAATGTATTACAATTATTTTTAAAAAACACTTGAATTTATATTTGATATCTGTTAAAATGAATATTATAATATAAAATTAATCATATTTTTGAGGAGGAAATTCCAATGGCAAAGGCAAAATTTGAACGTAACAAACCACATGTTAATATTGGTACAATTGGTCACGTTGACCACGGTAAGACTACACTTACAGCTGCTATCACAAAAACTCTGGCTCTTAAGGGTCAGGCTCATTATGAAGCATACGATATGATTGATAAGGCTCCGGAAGAAAGAGAACGTGGTATCACAATCAACACAGCTCACGTTGAATATGAAACAGACTCACGTCACTATGCTCACGTTGACTGCCCAGGACATGCTGACTATGTTAAGAACATGATCACAGGTGCTGCTCAGATGGACGGCGCTATCCTCGTTGTTGCTTCTTCAGACGGCCCTATGGCTCAGACAAAAGAGCATCTTCTTCTTGCTCACCAGGTTGGCGTTCCATATATCGTAGTATTTATGAACAAGGCTGACCAGGTTGACGACGAAGAGCTTCTTGAACTCGTTGAAATGGACATTCGTGAAACACTTGATAAGTACGAATTCCCTGGCGATGATACACCAATCATCAAGGGTTCTGCTCTTAAGGCTCTCGAAGCTCCGGACGATATCAATAATCCAGCTTATGACTGCATCAAGGAACTCATGGATGCTGTTGACTCATATATCCCTACACCTGAAAGAAAAGCTGATCTTCCATTCCTTATGCCAGTAGAAGATGTATTCACAATTACAGGTCGTGGTACAGTTGCTACAGGTAGAGTTGAAAGAGGACAGTTAAAGACTGGTGACGAAATTGAAATAGTTGGTCTTAAAGAAGAAAATTCCAAGACTGTTGTTACAGGTATTGAAATGTTCAGAAAGATTCTTGACTATGCTGAGGCTGGAGACAACATCGGTGCACTTCTCCGTGGTGTTCAGAGAGCTGACATCGAAAGAGGACAGGTTCTTTGTAAACCAGGCTCAATCAAGCCACTTACAAAGTTCCATGGCCAGGTTTATGTACTGAAGAAAGAAGAAGGCGGTAGACATACTCCATTCTTTACAAACTACAGACCACAGTTCTATTTCAGAACAACAGACGTTACAGGTGTTGTAACACTTCCTGCTGAAAAGGAAATGTGTATGCCTGGCGATAACGTTGAAATCGACGTTGAACTCATCGCTCCAATCGCTATCGAAGAAGGACTTCGTTTCGCTATTCGTGAAGGTGGACGTACAGTTGGTTCAGGCGTTGTTACAAAGGTAAACGCTTAATCATATTAATTAAATAATTAAAAAGGACAGATTTTATCTGTCCTTTTTTTTGAATAAAAATTAAGATTTATTTGACATCTGAAAAATATGTGCTATAATTAAAAAGATAATTAAAACATGAAAAATAAAGGATGTACAGAATGCTTCTTGCTATAGATATTGGAAATACAAATATAGTTTTCGGAATTTTTGATGATGATAAGATATTTGATACTTTCAGAATCCATACGGATAAAAATAAAACAGAATATGTTTATGCGTGTGAAATAATAAATATTCTTATGCTTAAAAAAATTCATTCAGAAAAAATTGATAATGCTATAATATCATCTGTCGTTCCTCAGCTGAGCGTTACTATGCAAAAGGCAGTTTATTGTGCCTTTTCATGCAATGCAATCATAGTTTGCAGCAATATAAATACAGGGCTTAAAGTATGTACGGATAACCCGGAAAAAGTAGGTGCAGATTTAATCTGTGGTGCGGCTGCCGCATATTATAAGTACAGAAAAGCTCTTATAGTATTTGATTTAGGAACAGCCACAACAGTATGCGCAGTGGACAAGGACGGAAATTACCTTGGACACTCCATATTTCCGGGAGTAAATACTTCACTGGAAGCGCTTTCATTATCGGCAGTTCAGCTTCCTTATATAGGAATGATTGATGAGTGTGATCAGATAATAGGCAAAAATACAGTCTCATCGATAAAATCAGGAGTGATACTTGGTACAGCCAGTTTTATTGACGGGATGATACTCAGATATAAATCACAGCTTGGGCATGATGTAAAAATAATTGCTACAGGCGGACTAGCTAAGGTAATTCTTCCTTATTGCACAAATCATGTTACAGAAGATGAAAATCTGCTGCTTTATGGCCTGAATATTATATATAATTATAATAAGAAGCCATAGATTTATGTTTACTGTTTTTCAAATTCAGTTTTAGTAAATACATAGCAGTTGCAGCAAACTGCAACTGCTATATATTTACTATTAATATTACAAAATGATAACAACTTTATTATTAAAAAGTGACTACGGAATAAAATATATACGATAAATATTAAAAAATGTTACAGATTGCAGAAATAAAATTACAATTTAGTCTTTGAATTAAAAAAAAATTAATATATATTGTGCATATTGCATACAATGATTCATAAAAATGTATAGCATTTGTAAACAGCCAACATTGATTTTTTGCCTTCATTATAGTATAATTATATACAATGAAAAGTGTAACTCTAAAATAAATTAACTCATTTTTCATATTTATAAAAAATAAACAGAGAAATTAATATAAAAAGTCAGATTACAAATTGGAAGAATGGACATACAGACAATAAATTACTGAACTTAATAATTTTATTTTAATCATATATATACATATTATAATCATGATTACTAAATGCATATCGTGTAAGCAGGATGAAATTATTTGCAGTAATAATAATACGAAATGGAGCAGACTCAATAATGGATTTCTTCCACAAATCAGTAATGCTTAACGAATGTATAGACGGGCTTAACATAAAAAGTGACGGTATATATGTGGACGGTACGGTCGGAGGTGCCGGACATTCACTCGAAATAGTAAAAAGACTAGGACCGGACGGATTACTTATTGCATTCGACAGAGATCCAGATGCTATTGCGGCGGCAACTGAACGCCTGTCAGGATATAACGCAGTTGTTGTAAAAAATAATTTTTCGCAGATAAAAAGTGTTCTTAATGAACTGAAAATAGACAAAATTGATGGCATACTTTTAGATCTTGGGGTATCATCCCATCAGCTTGATGAGGGTGACAGAGGATTTTCATACCACATGGATGCAGCTCTTGATATGAGAATGAGTCAGGAAGGGCTGAGTGCAAAAGATATTGTCAATGAATATTCACAGGATGAGCTTTCAAAAATAATATTTGAATACGGAGAAGAAAAATTCTCACGCAGGATATCCGAGAATATTGTAATTGCCAGAAGTCAGAAGCCTATTGAAACTACTCTTGAACTTGCGGAAATAATTAAATCAAGTGTACCTGCAAAGGTCAGGAGAGAAAAAAATCCATGTAAAAAGACGTTTCAGGCTATACGGATTGCTGTTAACGGGGAACTTGATCACTTGTCAAAGGGCCTTGACTGTGCATTTGACTCATTAAGATCAGGAGGAAGACTGGCAGTAATAACATTTCATTCGCTTGAGGACAGGCTTGTTAAGCAAAAATTTGCAGGCTGGTGTAAAGGATGCATATGCAATCCTGATTTTCCTCAATGCATTTGCGGCAGGAAGCCGGAGGCAAGACTTATAAATCGTAAACCGATTGAGGCTGCTGAGGAAGAACTTGTTGAAAACAACAGAAGCCGTAGTGCAAAATTGCGAATACTTGAAAGGATATAGGTGATTGCTATGTCGAAACTAAATATGGCATATAAATATGATTTAAATAAATACAGAAACCTGAGCACGGATGCTTATGAGTATGAAGAAGCAAAGCGCGAAATAACAATAAAAAGAAAAAATATCGACAAGGGCTCAGCGTTAAAAATAGCAGTGCTTGCAATTGTTGCTATGGTTTTGCTTTTCTGCGTTATATACGGAAAAGTTCAGATAAGTGATATGTACAGTCAGATAAACAATCAGAAAGCATATCTGTCAAGTGAACAAAGTGAAAATGCAAGACTGAAGGCAGAGCTCGAATCATATACTTCATTAAAAAACATTGAAGAATATGCTGAAAATGTTCTTGGACTTGAAAAACTTGACAAATCACAGATACTGTATGTTGATATACAGAATGCCGATGTTGTTATTATACCTGAAAATGATGATAATATATTTGTTAAGATAAAAAATCATTTTAATTCTATTAAAGAATATTTCACTGATTAAAAAAATATATATAGTAGAGATAATTAGTCAACTGTTATGGTTGACTAATTAATTTGAACAAGGGAAAACAGAATATTTAAAGGAGGAATAGTTTTGGCGGATTTACCATCAGTTAAGATGAAAAAACGAGCAAATCTTATTATAATGATAGGAACGTTGTTATTTGCTGCGATGGTGGTTGCAAACCTTTTTAAAATAATGGTCCTTGATTCAAAGTATTATCAGGATAAGGCTGATGAAAACCAGTTTGATGACATGTCAATACCGGCAAACAGAGGTTCAATTTATAGCTCTGATGGGAAAATACTTGCCCAGAGTGCTACTGTGTTCAGAATTTTTATTGATCCGTCACTTTATATGGAACATGATAAGAAAAATAAGGATATTATGGTTAATTATCTCTCCCAGGCTTTGAATATTTCTCCTGGTAAGATAACAAAAGCAATGGAATCAAATACTAAGTATGAAATAATTGCAAGGCAGATTGAAAAACCTTTAAAAAATGAAATAATAGAATTTGCATCCGAAAAAGGAATAAAATCAATATTTGCAGAAGAAGACACAAAAAGATATTATCCTCAGGATAACCTTGCCGCATCTGTAGTAGGCTTTGCAAATGCCGACGGTGAGGGACAATACGGCGTTGAAGCGTCATACGATGAATATCTTGCAGGAGTAGATGGCGTAATAATATCCGCAAAGGACGCTTTCGGAGATCAGATGCCTTACAGATATTCAAAGCTTTATGAGGCTAAGGACGGAAACTCAATAGTTCTCACTATTGATACAATGATACAGTATTATGTTGAGTCAGCCCTTAATTCAGCAGTAGAAAAATTTGATGCTCAGAACAGAGGATGTGCGATTGCAATGAATGCCAAGACAGGTGCAATACTTGCCATGGCTACATCTCCGGGATATGACCTTAATAATAAAAATGTCCTTTCAGAAGAAGATCAGGCAAAGGTTGCAGAATTTCCTCAGGACAAACAAAATGAACAGGAAATAAATGCCCTGATGAAAATGTGGAGAAACAAAGCAATATCAGAGACCTATGAACCTGGTTCTGTTTTCAAGGTATTCACAAGTGCAGCGGCTCTTGAGGAAAAGACATTGTCATTTGATGATACATTTGAATGCAACGGCGGATATGTCGTTGGCGGAAAACGTATCAGCTGTTGGTCGTCTTCAGGTCATAAGACAAATCCTCAGATATTCAAGGATGCGCTTACAAACTCGTGCAATCCGGCATTTATGCAGATAGGTCTTAAGCTTGGATCTGAGAAGTTCAGTTATTATGCTGATGCATTTGGTCTCAGAGAAAAAACGGGAATAGATCTTCCGGGTGAGGAAAACAGTATCTTTTTACCGCTTGGTCAATACGGATTGGGGAACGATATAAACCTTGCATCTTCAGCGTTTGGTCAGTCAAACAAGCTGACCCCGATACAGATGATAACAGGATATGCAGCCGCAATAAACGGCGGAAATCTTCTTACACCATATGTGGTTGACAAGATAATAGACAGTGAGGGTAATACAGTAAAGATAACTCAGCCTTCAGTCAGAAGGCAGGTAATATCAGAGGATACTTCAGCCAAGATGAGAGATGCGCTTCAGTATGTTGTTGATCATAACGGTGGAAGCAATGCATATATTATGGGATATAAGATAGGCGGAAAAAGCGGTACATCCCAGAAGCTGGAAGATTATCTTAAAGCAAAAGAAAAAGCAAAAGAAGAACGTGAAAAAAATCCGTCACTTGTTATTCCTGATCCTCTTGAACAGTATGTAGGCTCATATTGCTGCTTTGCACCAGCAAATGATCCTGAAATAATTTTACTTGTAATGATTGATGAACCGAAACAACCCGGAGAATATTACGGAAGTAAGGTAGCCGTTCCGTGTGCAAAGGAAATTATCTCCAATGTTCTTCCGTATCTTGGGTACTATCCTGAATATAGCGAAGAAGAAAAGCAGTTCCTTAATGTTTCAGTTCCTTATGTTGAAGAAATGCCTGTAAATGATGCAAAGGCTGAAATAGAAAACAAGGGGTTTGAGGCTGACATAAGAGGAGAAGGTACATATGTAGTAGCACAGGTACCTGCATTTACAAAAAATATGCCTGCGAAAAGCAAGGTTATACTTTATACGACAATTGATTATCAGCCAAAAGAAATAATAATGCCTGATTTAAACGGAATGAAACTCAAGGATGCAAATGAAAAGCTTACAAATGCCGGCCTAAACTGTAAGATTGAGGGTTCACGAAACGAAAAGGCAGTAGTAGTCAGCCAGTCAAGTGCTCCTGAAACTATTGTGACAGAAGGTACAATAGTTTCTATTGAGCTTGCAATAAATGACCAGACCGGTTAATATATCTTTAATGTTAATTTTACGGAGGTGACTGTAGAAATGAAATTATATGATTTATTTAAAAATATTGCTGATATAAATTTTTCTGATACCGAAGTCAGTGGCATTACGGATAATTCAAAAAAAATTGAAAAAGACTGTATATTTGTCTGTGTAAAGGGTGCTTCATTTGACGGTCACTCTGTTGCAGCTAAGGCTTTGTCTGACGGTGCTGCAGCTGTTGTTGTTGAGAGAGACATGGGGATTGAGCGTCAGATAATAGTAAGTGATACAAGAGTGTGTTACGGACAGTTATGCGCCGCATGGTTTGATCATCCGGAAAGGAAAATAAAAGTTATCGGAGTTACAGGTACAAACGGAAAAACAACGATGACAAACGTAATCAAGCATATTCTAACATACAGCGGATATAAGGTAGGGCTCATTGGCACAATCCAGAACGAAATAGGAGACAGAATCATTCATACTGACAACACAACTCCTATGGCATATGACTATATGTCACTTCTTGACCAGATGGTAAAAGAAAAATGCGACGTTGTGGTTATGGAGGTTTCATCTTTCGGCCTTGTTCAGCACAGAATAGGTCCTACTCATTTCGATATATCGGTATTTACAAATCTTACGCAGGATCATCTTGATTATCATAAAACCATGGAAGAGTATTATATGGCAAAAAAGATGCTGTTTGATATTTCGGATATAGCGATCTGCAATCTTGATGATGAATATGGCCAAAGACTTTTCAAAGAAATTGAGTGTGAAAAATATGGCTTCAGCTGTAAGAAAAAATCGGATTTTTATGCTGATGTAATAAAATTAAAATCCGACAACACAACGTTCTGGTTCTGTTATGATGAAAAATGTCTCAACGTGACTATGAACATGACAGGAATGTTCAATGTCGAAAATGTAACCGCAGCAATGGCAGTATGCATAAAATTCGGCATTTCACCGGAGAAAATTATTTCGGCAGTAAGTGAATGCAATGGTGTAAAGGGAAGATGTGAAATAATTCCTACAGGAAGAAATTTTACTGTAATATGTGATTACGCACATACGCCGGATGCTTTGGAGAACATTCTTTCAAATGTAAAGGAATATTGTGAAGGAAGATTAATATGCCTTTTTGGCTGCGGAGGAAACCGTGACAGCACTAAACGTCCTCTTATGGCAAAGGCGGCGGCAAAATATGCGGATATTCTGATAGTAACTTCAGATAATCCGAGAAACGAAGAGCCACAGATGATTATTGATGATATTCTTGCAGGGCTTGAAGGTATAAAAACAGAATATTTTGTAGAGGTTGACAGAAGAGAGGCAATTTATAAAGCTCTTGCTATGGCTAGGGAAGATGATATAATAGTATTAGCAGGAAAAGGCCATGAAGACTATCAGATACTAAAGGACAATGTTCATATTCATTTTGATGAACGTGAAGTAGTAGCTGAAGGACTAAAACTGCTTAAATAAAAAATTACAGTAATTCAGATTTATATTATAAAAATATAAGTTTTCTGAACAGGAGGAAGCTTTAAAATGCCTTTTACAATAAGAATAGGTATATCAGTACTTGCATTTGTTATTTCTGCTCTGACCGGAATCATTCTGATTCCGTTTCTTAAAAAAATTCATTTTGGACAGACGATTCTTGAAATAGGTCCTAAGTGGCATCAGTCAAAGCAGGGAACCCCGATAATGGGCGGATTTATGTTTATTATCGGAAGCCTGATTTCAGTATCTGTGGGATACGCATTATACAGGTGTTTTTATTTTGATGTTTCGGGACCGGAAAGTTTTAAAGGTGTTTTAAAGCTTGCAGCATGTATTGCATTTTCGCTGCTTTTTTCAGCCATCGGATTTGCGGATGACTATATAAAAGCTGTCAAGAAACAAAACCTCGGACTAAATGCAAAACAGAAAATGCTGTTTCAGTTTATTATAAGCGTTGCTTTTCTTGCAGCTTTATATTTTCTTGGTGACAAATCAACAGAGATTAATCTGATGTTTGTAAAATTTGATATCGGAATATTTTATTATCCGGTTATGATATTGTTTATGATATACATATCAAATGCTGTAAACCTTACAGACGGTGTTGACGGACTGTGTGGTTCGGTTACGGTAATTACGATGCTTGCACTGACTACTGTATGTATGGTAATAAAGGAATACGAAGTGTCAATGTACGCAATGGCAATAGCAGGAGGATGCCTTGGATTTCTTGTATGGAATCTTCATCCGGCAAAATGTTTTATGGGTGATACCGGTTCAATGTACCTTGGCGGTGCATTTGTGGCTATAGGTCTTATGACACACAATCATCTGTTAATTATTCTTATCGGACTTATATATGTCTGTGAAGCATTGTCTGTTCTTTTGCAGGTATCATATTTTAAAATAACTGCAAAGATTCATTATAAAAAAACAGGAGAAAAAGGAAAAGGAAAGCGTATTTTTAAAATGTCGCCTATTCATCATCATTTTGAAATGTGCGGATACAGTGAATACAAAATTGTGATTATTTTTTCTGTAGTATCTCTTATTACAGGCGCAGCTTCAGTATTTATGATATATAAATTATAATAATTTTTCATTATAACCGGAGCTGCATTGTGCAGTCTTTCGGTTATTTTAAAGATTATTTCAAACAGGAGGTTTGTGAATTGGCACCATCAAAATCAAAAACAGCTGATGTAAATCAAAAACAAAATAAAAAAAACAGTATGTTAAAAGTATTTTTAATGGATATCAGGGAATGGCAGATACGAAGTAAAGGACTTGGTATGGTTGATTTGCCATTCTTTTTTATTGTAATTATTTTACTTGTAATGGGGATAATTATGATGTTCTCTGCAAGCTATGCGTGGGCGATCAGTGAAGGAAAGGCAGGAACATATTACGCGGTAAGACAGATAGTGTGGGCTGTCGGCGGAATTGTTGCAATGTTTATTCTTTCAAAAATAGATTATCACTTTTTTCAGAATAAATTTATTGCTTTCGGTTTATTTATTGTATGCCTTCTTATGATGATACTTATTCTGATAAAGCCGATTGGTCTTGGCGTCGAGCTCAACAATGCCACAAGATGGATACATTTCGGAAAGCTTCAGTTTCAGCCTTCGGAAGTAATGAAATTTGCAATAGTAATATTATTTGCACTGATGATTACAAATAACTATAAACGTATGAAAGAGTTCAAGGTCGGTGTTTTACCTTTTTTTGTAATACTTGCAACTATAGCTGCGCTTATGATGCTTCAGCCCCATTTGTCAGGAACAATATTAATATGTCTGATGGGTGTTGTAATGATATTTACAGGCGGCGCTAAAATGTCTCACCTCTTAATTGTAGGTCTGGTCGGTGCAACGCTTCTGGCAGTAGTGGTACTGTATAAAATTGAAGTTTCGGGATTTTCATATTTTACAAAAAGATTTCAGTCATGGAAAGATCCGTTTTCAGACGTCAGCGGAAACACCTGGCAGACATCCCAGTCACTTATAGCGATTGGCTCCGGGGGATTTTTCGGTATGGGCCTCGGAAATTCAAGACAGAAGTTTCAGTATCTGCCTGAGACAAAAAATGACTTTGTCTTTTCGGTTGTATGTGAGGAGCTTGGATTTGTAGGAGCAGTTACGGTTATTGCATTGTTTGCATTTTTTGTTTTCAGAGGATTTTATATTGCGTCAAAGGCGCCGGATAAATTCGGAATGCTTGTATGTATAGGACTTACGATTCAGGTTGGACTTCAGGCGTTTCTGAATATTGCGGTTGCAAGCAATTTTATTCCGAATACGGGAATAAGTCTTCCGTTTTTCAGTTACGGAGGAACGTCGCTGATGATGATTCTTGCGCAGATGGGGATAATTCTCAACATATCAAGATACGCAAACGCTGATATAATGTCCAGGAAAAGGAATGACAATATACCATATCAGAAGATAATAGATTAATGTTACTATTCAGCCCATATGGGGATAGAATGCTTATGCAGGGATTTCGACTCTGACGAGTCGACCAGGCTTTGCGGTCGCCTGGACTTCGCTAACATATCTGCTCCGCTTCATGGTATGGCTGAATAGTAACAGACTAATACATATATACGGAAAGGCAATGATGTTTGATGAGAGTATTGATAACCGGCGGAGGAACAGGCGGACATATTAATCCCGCGCTTGCAATAGCGTCCATAGTTAAGGCCCATGAGCCTGATTCACAGTTTCTGTTCGCAGGTACTCCTTTTGGAATGGAGGCAAAGCTTGTGCCGGCGGCCGGTTATGATTTTGCACCGATAAAAGTAAAAGGATTTCAGAGAAAGATTACATTAAAGAATATAAAAAGAAACATTCAGGCTGTCGGATATCTTATGACTTCCTCAGGCAGGGCAAAGGAAATAATAAAAGGCTTTAACCCTGAAATAGTTATCGGTACAGGAGGATATGTAAGCGGCCCCGTAGTACGGCAGGCTGCAAGGTGCGGTATATACACAGCAATTCATGAACAGAATGCATATCCGGGTATTACAACAAGGATTCTCTCAAAAAATGTGGACAAAGTCATGCTTACAGTCAAGGAGGCACTTGAATATCTTGAAAAGGATATTGACTATACGGTCACAGGTCTTCCGGTAAGAGCAGAGCTTATGAATAAAAACAAATCCCAGGCCCGTAAAGAGCTTGGCTTTGATGACAGCTTTACCGTGTTGTCATTTGGAGGAAGCCTTGGTGCAGGGTGTATAAACGAAACAATGGCACAGGTAATAAAAAACACACAGGAAAAGAAGCTGAAAATAAATCATATACACGGATATGGCGGAATGGGAAAAGATACATTCCCTGAAGCCATGAAAAAATACGGAATTCCGATGAAATCAGAAAGAACAAGGATAACCGAGTATATAAACGATATGGATACTTGTATGGCTGCAGCAGATCTTGTAATATGTCGTTCCGGTGCAACTACTCTTGCAGAGCTTCAGGCAATGGGCAAGGCGTCCATACTTATTCCTTCACCTGTTGTTGCCGGAAATCATCAGTTGCACAATGCAAATGTACTTGGAAACGCAGGTGCCGCAATTGTAATTGAACAGAAAAATGTAAAAGCAGGTTATATGAAAGAGCTTGTTGAAAAGCTCTATAATGATCCTGAAGAAATAAAAAAGATGTCCGAGAATTCATATGATTTATCAATAAAGGATACATCGGAAAGAATATGGAAGGTTATTGACGGTCTGGTCAACAAATAATACATTATCACGCCGCAAACCACTTATGCATAATATAGTGTAAACAGGCAAAGCAGTACAGTTAAAGGCTCTGTGGTTTATTATATTATGGTTTGTGGGGTGGAACAATGTATGATCATAGGTTGGTTATAAACGGGGGAAAAAAAATAAACGGGGAGATCACTCTCCAGGGTGCTAAAAACAGTGCATTGCCAATATTATCAGCAGCTGTCCTTGCAAAAGGAAAAACAGTTCTTACAAACTGTCCTGAGCTTTCTGATATTTATGCTGCAGGCAGAATTCTAACACATCTTGGATGTACAGTAAACAGAAATTTTAAAGGTGAACTTACAATATCAAATAACGGCATCAGCGAAAATACTATTCCGGACAAATTTATGAGAGAAATGCGTTCATCAATAATCTTTCTGGGTGCGGTCCTTGGCCGCTGCGGAGAATGTAATCTGTGTTTCCCGGGAGGATGTCAGCTTGGTCCGAGGCCGGTTGATCTTCATCTCGGAGCTTTAAGGCAGATGGGTGTCAATATAATTGAAGAACACGGATGTATAAAATGTACAGCTCCGTCGGGAGTAAAGGGCACGAGAATCGTACTGCAGTTTCCGTCTGTCGGGGCAACGGAAAATATAATTCTTGCAGCAGTTATGGCAAACGGTGAAACAGAAATCAAAAATGCAGCGAGGGAGCCTGAAATTAAGGACCTTGTTTCATACCTTATAAAATGCGGTGCAAGGATAGAGGGTGCCGGAGAGAGCTCAATAAGAATATGCGGAGTTCAGTCACTTGATGGCTGTGAGCATTCAGTCATGCCTGACCGTATCGTAGCAGCTACATATATGGCATCTGCTGCGGTAACCGGAGGAAATCTGCATATACTGAATACAAAAGGTCTTGACGTAACACAGTTTTCTGTATTTTTTGAGCAGATGGGGTGTGGCGTGTATATTTATGACAACAGCATATATATAAAATCAAGAAACAGGCTTAAATCAATCAAATCAATAAAAACAATGCCTTATCCAGGATTCCCGACTGATATGCAGGCAATTATAATGGCAGCATTGAGCATTGCAGACGGAACAAGTGTTTTCGAAGAAAATATATTTGAGAGCAGATATAAGCATGTTGATTCATTAAACAGAATGGGTGCGGATATTAAGGTTTATGGAAAAATCGCCGTTGTCAGAGGCGTGGATAAGCTATATGGCGCAGATGTTGAGGCAACCGACCTCAGAGGCGGAGCAGCCATGGTAATAGCGGGCCTTGCAGCAGAAGGAACTACAGAAATACGCGATATACATCACATTGACAGAGGATATGAAAAAATTGATTCGGTTCTGTCATCTGCCGGTGCTGATATAAAGAGGATAATCTGAGAAAAAGGAAAATATCTTTCAGAGGCTGAAAGGAATGAAAAAATATGCAGAATGTTAACAAAGTTGACCTTAACGATAATAAAAACGGAAAAAGAAAAAGAAGAAGGCAAAGAAATATGTTCGGTTATTATATTCTGGTGATATTTCTTACACTGAGTATTGGTTTTTCTCTTTCCGTTACATTGTTGTTCAATATAAAAAAGATAGTAATAAGAGGTACGACTCAATATGAAAACGCTGATATTATACGTACTTCAGGAGTTATTAAGGGAGATAACCTTATAAGACTTGACACAAAGGAAGCAAGAAAAAAAATAATTGAAAATATGCTTTACATAGATGATGCAGTAATCAAAAAAGGTTTTCCCGATAAGCTGTATATTGATCTTACACCAAGTGAAAAATATGCCTATGTTGAGTGCAAGGGCGGATATATGATAATAAGCAAAGGATGGAAAATCCTTGAATTATCAGCAGATACGACGGATGAAAATCTTATAACAGTAAACGGATTTGAACCTGAATCAAATGAAATAATGAAAACTGCCGCTTCTATGGATAAAAGCAAAGACAAGATACTTCATGAATTATTAGATCAGATTGCTAAACAGAAAATTGAAAATATTGTTTCAATAAATCTTACAGATAAATATGATATAGAAATAAATTATGAAAACAGAATTACTATAATAATCGGAAATTCAAGTGATATAGAGTATAAATTAAAATATGCATATCAGCTTCTGAATGAAACAAAGGAACTGGGGAAAAATAAAAGAGGTTATCTTGTTTATCATGAAGATCTTGGTTATTCATTCATTACAAGTGAGGAATACAATGAAATAAACAGCAAGCTTTCTAAGTCAGGTGAATTGACTCAGACTGACGAAATCTCCGGTACTTCAACGGAAAT
Source organism: Bacillota bacterium (assembly GCA_023458875.1). GTDB lineage: Bacteria > Bacillota > Clostridia > Oscillospirales > Ruminococcaceae > HUN007. The sequence goes on from JAEWXO010000059.1 coordinate 48,049, forward strand.
ACCATCAGGTGAACAGGAACAGGCGGCAAGTGATAATCTGAGCAAAAATACTGCAGTTGTTACACAGCCTCCATATAATAATCAGACTGATGAAAATACCAAAAAAAATCAGGTTGAAGGTGCAGATATTAACGATGAAAAATATAACCATAATACCAATAAAAATACAGAAAATACCGGTTAAAGGCTTGGTGTGCTGATTAACAACAGCATTTGACCCCTGAAATTATAAGGCAAACATATTTCTATAAAAATATAGTAGTTTTTTTTGAAAATTGACTTGAAATCATATTCAAAATATGATAATATAATAATAAATGTTATTTAATCATAGGTAATAAAAATGAATATTGAGTTTTATTTTATAATGAGTATAAATTGAGAGGAGTATTTAAATGGCAGGATTTGTTTTTGAAAATGACTCATATGATCCGGATGTAAATATAAAGGTCATAGGTGTAGGCGGCGGTGGAGGAAACGCACTCAACTGTATGGCTGATTCAGGAGTAAGCGATATAGAATACATAGCTATAAATACGGATGCGTCTGCTTTAAGGAATTCAAAAGCAACATCAAAAATTCAGATTGGTGCTAAGCTTACAAGAGGCAGAGGTGCAGGAAACAAACCGGAGGTCGGTGAAAGATCTGCACAGGAAAATAAAGAAGAGATTGCAGCTGCATTAAAAGATGCGGACATGATTTTTATAACAGCAGGTATGGGTGGCGGAACAGGCACTGGTGCGGCACCTGTTGTTGCACAGATTGCACAGGAAATGGAAATACTTACTGTAGCAGTAGTAACAAAGCCATTTGTTTTCGAAAGAGAACAGAAAATGCTGCAGGCAGAAAGAGGAATAGCTGAGTTAAAAAAATATGTTGACTCACTGATTGTTATTCCTAACGAAAAGCTTCTGGTAGGTCTTGAAAGACCGCTTACAATGAGAGAATCATTCTCACTTGCTGATGATATTCTTAAAACAGGAGTAAAGAGTATTTCTGACCTTATCGTTGATGACGGCTTTATCAACCTTGACTTTGCAGATGTTTCAACTATAATGAAGGGTGCAGGATATGCACATATGGCTATCGGCTGCGGTTCAGGTAAGGATAAGGCTACGGATGCTGCGAAGGCAGTTATCTCAAGTCCTCTTCTTGAAACATCAATTTCAGGCGCTAACCGACTCCTTATTAACATTGCTATGTCAGAGGATGTTCTTGCTGAAGATGTTGATACAGCAACAAAGATGATTACAGATACAGCAGCTGATGACGTTGAGTTTATATTCGGTACTGCATTTAAGGAAGATATGCAGGATGAGATGAGAATTACAGTTATTGCTGCAGGCTTTGGTGATACAAAAAATGTTATTCCGATAGATAATCCTCTTATTGACAATAGCCCGGTTCAGCCGGTTCAGTCAAAGCCACAGATGAAATCAATGGTTTCATCACAGATGTCATCAATGGGCGACGAAGATGATCTTGACGCAATTTTCAAGATACTTGATAACAAAAAATAATATACCTGGAATTTAAAATCGTACACAGAAATGTGTGCGATTTTTTTTAAAATAAAAACACTTTTAAATTAAAGAATACATTTAATACCGGTGTTATTTTAAAAAAAATCCGTTATTTTTCAGAAAATACGCCTTAGTTATTAATCTCCGCAGGAGTATTGCTTCTGCGGAAGCGAGCAGGACTTTCCGGTCGAGTCTTTGACCTTCGGAAACATATGGTTTAATAGCAACATAAATTCAGCAAAAAACAATAATTTTTGCATGAAAAATATCTGTTTTATTGTTATGTTTATATGTACTAGTTTAATATGTAAAATGTTGTGCAAAATGTTAGGTTGATAATATGATTGTAAATATGTTATAATATACGTATTGAATACGATTTTACAGTATAACAGAATTCAACACTCTGAATTGCATAAGCAGGGAAGCTTGCAGAAAGAGTATTTTATTCTGCAGTTCATATTACCGGAACTGAAGAATAAAATGAGGACTTCGTATAAGATACGAAGAAGGCCCCTGCGGTCAGAATAATTATACTAATACATTCCGTCTTGAAAAGGAGAAAAATGCCATATGGAAGATACAGAAGAGTTAGGATTAGGAATATTTAAAGAGGCAAGGAAAGGCTTCGATAAAGAAGATGTCCTCAAATATACTAACGAATTAACAGCTAAAATCACAGATCTTGAAAAACAGCTCAAAGAAGCAACAGAAAAAGCAGAACAATCAGAAAAAAATACAGTAGTAAAAGATAATCAGCAGTCAGGTGACCCGGCAGACAAGGCTAAAATAGCAAATCTTGAAAGCGAAATAAAAGCTCTTAACAATAAAATTAACTCAAGCAGCATTACATTAAAGAAGGTCGAAGAAGCACTGCTGTCAGAAAAGAAGGTACGTCAGAGTGAAAAAATGCTCTATGACGCTGAAAAGGCAAAGTACACAGAAACAATAAAATCACTTTCAGCTAATGGCGGTGAAAACAAAGAAGGTAATGCTGATAACGGAGAGCTGAGCAAAAAGCTTACGCAGAAGGATGAGCAGTTAAAGCAAAAAGAAAAAGATCTTATCAGTGCTAAAAAAGCAGTTGCACTGAAGGAGCAGGAAATTGAAGAGCTTAATTCACAGCTTGCAGATATAAAAGCTCAGCTTGCAGACCTAAAGGAAAATGCCAATAATGCGGATTCAGGCTTTAAAAGCACATTCGATATCGGAAGCGTATTTATTGAAGCACAGAATACTGCTAAAAAGATTACAGTTGAAGCTCAGCATGCCGCAGACAAAATGACTGACGAGGCAAAGAAAAAGGCAGATCAGCTTATAAAAGAGGCAAATGAATATTCTGAAAAAACACTAAAAGAAGCAAATGAAAAATCTGCAGCTATAATAAGTGAGGCTGAAAGCAAAGCAGAAGCAAGAAATAAATCTTCTAAAGAAAGCAGCGATGAAATGATTGCCAATGCTAAAAAGCAGTCAGAGGAAATCATCGAAAATGCTAAAAAGGAAGTTGCTCAGAAAACAACTGATGTCAACAGCAAAGCAACAAGCCTTGATAAAATTTCAGAGGATATCAGAGCAACATTCAGGACTGATCTTGAAAAGCTTCAGGGAAATCTTAAAGACATAACAGATATGATGGCTGTTATAGGAAATGATGTTACAAAAACAGTTAATGACGCAAAGGTAAAAATCGACACATACAGCAAATCAATGTTTGATGCAAAAGCTCTCGATGAATTTATAAAGTCACTTCCTAAGACTGAAGAGGTTGCTCAGCCAAAATCCGACAATCAGATTAAAAAGGAAACTCCGGATTCTGCACAGCCTTCAAATCAAAACCAGCAGAATAACACAAAACCTCAGGATAAGAAACCTGAAGAAAATTCTGATTACAAAACAAACAAAAAGGTTTCCTGGGCAATGGATGACCTTGAAGCTCTTACAAAGCAGGTAGAAATGAATTCTTCACCGGAAAACAGTAAGTCAGACAATAATAACAAGGGCAGCGGAAGAAACGCCAATCCTGATGCATGGAAAAACGACCTGGAGGCTCTTGCAAAAGAAGCAGAGGTACAGACTAAAAACATACCGCCAAATCAGGCAAATCCTAAACCAAAGGCATCGGATAAATGGAAAAATGATCTTGCAGCTCTTGCAAAAGAAGCAGAGCTCGGAGATAACGTATAATATAATTATATTTTCAGGAAACTGTTTAAACGGTTTCCTGAAAATTTATGCTGTGCAAAATGATTTTATAATATACAGAAGAGATGATTATAATGGAAAATGTCATAAAAATGAAAACAGACGAAATAGGAAAATATGCATCAAGCTTAAAAACCGGTGACAAAGTACTGCTTTCCGGCTATGTGTATACTTCCCGTGATGCAGCTCACAAAAGAATAAAGGCTCTTATCGACGAGGGCAAACCACTGCCTTATGACCTTAAAGGTGCTGTCATTTACTATGCCGGACCTACTCCCGCAAAGGAAGGACAGCCTATCGGCTCCTGCGGGCCTACAACATCAGGGAGAATGGACAAGTTCGCACCTGAATTTCTCGATATGGGACTTGCGGCAATGATAGGAAAGGGCGAGAGAAGTGAGGCTGTAAGGGATGCTGTCGTAAGAAACAAAGCAGTTTATTTCTGTGCTGTTGGCGGTGCCGGGGCACTGGCAGCAAGCTGTATAAAGAGCTGTGAGGTTATTGCGTTTGAGGATCTTGGGTGTGAGTCGGTAAAGCGGCTGTATATTGAAGACTTTCCTCTTATCGTTGCAAATGATTCCTCAGGACGTGATATTTTTTCTGAGGGACGAAAAAAATACTGCATTAAAGAATGAATAAACCAAATAAAAAACGTCTGTTAAAGGACGTTTTTTCAATATCCGATCATTTTTTCGTTGCTATTTAACCATATATTCCCGAAGGTGCATGGCTACTGGAAAGACCTGTTCGCTTACGCAGAGGCGAAACTCCTGTAAAAATTATTAACTCAACCGTATTTGCTGAATAATAATATTCTTTTTAATATAATCAGAAATAAAATAACGTTAATAAATTTATACGGATAATTCATAAAATTAACCTTGACAATCAGGAATATATATTGTATTATTATATACAACATATGGCCGATTAGCTTTATGTGCATACAATATATTGAGGAGTTGTGCTTGTATGAAGGTTCAAAAAAGAGACGGAAGAGTAGCCGAATACGATAAAACAAAGATAGTTACCGCAATCAGAAAGGCAAATGCCGAGGTATCTGATTCAGAAAAAGCAGATGACAGGATCATTTGTGATATTGTTGAGTATGTCGAAAAATTTGCAAGAGATAAGCTTCTGAACGTTGAAACAATACAGGATATGATCGAAAGCCGGCTTGTTGCACAGGACAAATATATACTGGCAAAAAAATACATTATTTATCGTTATCAGCGGGCATTGCTCAGAAAAGTCAATACGACTGACGAATCTATATTAAAGCTTATAAAAAATGAAAACAAAGAGCTTGCAGAGGAAAATTCAAATAAAAACACTATACTTGCTTCAACACAGAGAGACTATATTGCCGGTGAGGTGTCAAGAGATCTTACAAAAAGACTTTTGCTCCCTGAGTATATTTCAATGGCACATGAGCAGGGAATGATACATTTTCACGATTCGGATTACTTCGTTCAGCCTATTTTTAACTGTTGCCTGATAAATATAGGTGACATGCTTGATAACGGAACGGTTATGAACGGCAAAATGATAGAGTCACCAAAGAGCTTTCAGGTGGCATGTACAGTAATGACTCAGATTATTGCTGCTGTTGCAAGCAATCAATACGGTGGCCAGTCTGTTGGTATGATTCACCTTGGAAAATATCTTCGCAGAAGTCATGATAAATACATAAAAGAGATGCATGAGAAGTTCGGCGATGAGCTTGATGAGAAAACAATTGAGGATATCGTTTCCGTAAGGGTTTATGACGAGCTTAAGTCAGGTGTGCAGACAATACAGTATCAGATAAACACACTGATGACTACAAACGGACAGGCACCGTTTGTAACGTTGTTTCTGCATCTGGATGAAAATGACGAATACATAAAAGAAAATTCAATGATAATTGAAGAAATATTAAGACAGCGTCTTGAAGGAACGAAAAATGATGCAGGCGTGTATGTTACACCTGCCTTTCCAAAGCTTATTTACCTTCTTGATGAAAGTAACTGTCTTAAAGGCGGAAAATATGATTACATTACGAAGCTTGCAGTGAAATGTTCTTCAAAGAGAATGTACCCGGACTATATTTCGGCTAAAAAAATGAAAGAAAACTATGAAGGAAACGTGTTCAGCTGTATGGGCTGCAGAAGCTTCCTTTCACCATGGAAGGACAGCAACGGTAATTTTAAGTTTGAAGGACGTTTCAACCAGGGTGTTGTAAGTATAAACCTTCCTCAGATAGGAATAATAGCAGGACACGATGAAGAAAAGTTCTGGAGGCTCTTTGACGAACGTCTGGAGATCTGTTTTAAAGCGCTTATGTGCAGGCACAAGGCACTCGAAGGAACGCTTTCAGATGTAAGCCCTATTCACTGGCAGTATGGTGCAATAGCAAGACTTAAAAAAGGCGAAAAGATTGATCCGCTTCTTCATGGCGGATATTCAAGTATTTCACTTGGATATATAGGTCTTTATGAGCTCACAAAGCTTGTAAAGGGAGTAAGCCACACAACGCCTGAGGGTTCAGAGTTTGCCATTGCCGTTATGAACCACATGAGAGAGAAAACCGATAAGTGGAGAGAGCAGACAGGTATAGGATTTGCTTTATACGGAACTCCTGCTGAAACACTTTGCTACAGATTTGCAAGGATTGACAGAGAGAGATTCGGTGTAATAAAAGACATTACCGACAAGGGCTATTACACAAATTCATATCATGTTGATGTACGTGAAAAAATAAATGCGTTTGAAAAATTCCGGTTTGAAAGTCAGTTCCAGAAGATTTCATCCGGTGGTTCAATCTCATATGTAGAAATCCCTAACATGCTTCATAACCTTGAGGCAATGGAGGATATTGTACGTTTTATCTATGACAATATTCAGTATGCAGAGTTTAATACAAAGTCTGATTATTGCCATGTATGCGGATTTGACGGAGAGATTATTGTAAATGATGATAATGAGTGGGAATGCCCTCAGTGTCATAACAAGGACCATGCAAAAATGAATGTTACAAGAAGGACATGCGGATACCTTGGTGAGAATTTCTGGAACAATGGAAAGACAAAGGAAATAAAGGAAAGGGTACTGCATTTATGATATGAATTATTCTGAAATAAAAAGCTGCGATGTCGCAAACGGACCCGGAGTAAGAGTGTCGTTATTTGTAAGCGGATGCACACATCACTGCAAGGGCTGCTTTAATTCCAAAGCGTGGGATTTCAATTTCGGCAGGCTGTTTGACGTTGAGGCAGAAAATCTTATAACTGACGCATTGAGTCCGGATTACATAAAAGGGCTGTCATTGCTTGGCGGAGAACCGTTTGAATATCAGAATCAGAAGGCACTCGTTCCGTTTATTGAAAAATTAAAGCGGGGGTATCCTGATAAGAGTATATGGTGCTATACCGGCTATGATTTTGACAGGGATATAAAGGGAAGTATGCTTTATAAATATCCGGAAACAGAAAGATTTCTTTCACTTATAGACGTTATTGTTGACGGTCAGTTTATAGAGAGCAAAAAAAATCTGTCACTTCGTTTCCGTGGCTCGTCCAATCAGCGCATAATTGACGTAAAAAAGTCATTGGGCACAGGTGAAACGGTAGTTCTTGACGAATACAATACATAAAAACTTATGCCGTACCGCGAAAATAACTATGCGGTACGGCATTTTTTATATACTAATCTCAAACTTCGCACATCAAAAATAATTTCACATCTTGAAAATTCAAGGGTTCTCACAGTATAAAATAGCTTTTAATCGACAAACCACGTAGCATAACGGAACGCATAAATGCGTTCCCTACATTG
>JAEWXO010000060.1 GCA_023458875.1 Bacillota bacterium
TACTCGGTTCATACCCGATTGGTCGTAGGTTCGAATCCCACTGCCGCTATTATATGGCCCGTTGGTCAAGAGGTTAAGACGCTGCCCTTTCACGGCGGAATCATGAGTTCAATTCTCGTACGGGTCACTAATTAAAAAAACCTGATATTCTTTTAAGTTAAGAATATCAGGTTTTTTAATTTATAAATATTTTTCTTAACTTCATTGTATATCCGAAAAATATTATGTACTATATAAGTATAACCGTCACACAATGTAGGATACGGAGACATGGACACACTGAAGCACTATTCCCATGAGCTGTATTTTGAGTCATGCTCAATGATTCTCACACTTGTAACAGTCGGAAAATACCTTGAAACCCGTTCAAAGTCAAAAACATCAGACGCACCGGGAAAGCTTATCGACCTTGCTCCTAAAACAGCAACTGTTATCAGAGAAGGTATTCAAAAGGTAATTCCGGCAGAGGATGTGGTAACAGGCGATATCGTAGTTGTTAAGCCGGGAACAAGTATACCTGTTGACGGCATAGTCATGCAGGGATACGGCTACGTTGAGCAGTCCGCAATCACAGGTGAAAGCATACCCGTAGAAAAAAATCCGGGTGACAGTGTCATATCAGCTACAATAAATAAAAACGGCACATTCGATTCCCGTACGGGTCACCATCAACACTACTCTCAAATGGCTTAAAATAGCCGTTTGAGAGTTTTTTCTTTTATTTGAAAACAGCCTATGGGTCTTATATGGGTCTTACGGTAATGTCGGGTAATCTCTCGTTATTGCTCTGGGATTTACAAAAACATTGTAATGTGCTGTAATATTTAATATGTACTCCGAAGCATTCCGCTTCGGATTTTTTGTTATGAAGCACTATTGAATTTAAGTGCGTTTGCAACTGCGTCGCAGGCTTTGACCTGATACTCCTGAAACATATGACTGTATACGGAAAGAGTCGTTGTCTGATTGCTGTGACCTAATGTTCCCGATACTGTCGCTACGTCAATTCCTGCGCCGATGAGCAAGCTTGCGTTCAGGTGACGGAAGGTGTGAACTCCATAGAACGGAAAATCATTTTCTTCACAGTATTCTTTCAGCCAGCCATAGGGAGTCTGCGGATTCATAGGTCGTCCGTCCCATTTCGTAAACAGCCTGTCGGTTTCCTGATACTTGTCACCGATTTCAAGAAATTCATTTGCCTGTACCTTGCGATAGCTTTCAAGCAAATCAAGAATATCCTTCGGCACTTTAATATAACGGTTGGAGCCTTTGGTTTTGGTATCATCGGTATAGATACCTTTCGCCTTTGTGTAGTTGGAGGTGCGCTGAATATGAATAACTCCCGTTTCAAAATTGATATCGTGCCATTCCAGACCAAGCATTTCACCACGTCGCATTCCCGTATAAATAACAAGAGTAAAATACACTCTGTATTTCAGCGGAGCTTTGCGTAACAGCTCAAAAAAGCGTTCCGTTTCTTCAATGGTGTAAACCTTGCGTTCCTTTACATCGGCTTTGGGTATTGTAACTTTGCGGCAGGGATTTGTACTGAGCATATCCATTTTTATAGCATAATCCAGTACAGTTGAAATAAACGACAGATAATGAATTATCGTCTTTTTTGCAAGTCCCTTGCCAGTGTTCTGATTAGTACCCTCCGCAGTCAGACTGTTGATGAAACGCTGTATAACTCTTGCGTTCAGCTTGTCGAGTCTGATGTGTCCGATTGCTTCATAGGTACGCTTGGTAAGCTGTCGGGAACGTGTAAGCGTCGTGCTTCTCAGATTGTGATTTGCATATTCTTCAAACCACTGCTCCGCAAAGGCTTCAAACTTTATCGGAGATACAACGAAGCCTTTTTTACATTCCTCTTCAAAGAGAACGCATTGCCTGTTCAGCTCTTTCTCAATCTGCTTTTCGGTCATTCCTTCAGGCGGTGTCCACGTTATACGCTGGAACACCTGCTTGCCCTGAGCGTTGTAGCCGCAGGACGCTTTAATTATGTATGAGTTGCCTCTTTTTTCATATGATGCCATCTGAATCATCCTTTCTGAGATAAGTCAGCTGCACATATTCCACTTATAATTTTACACATTACAATGATTTTTGTCAAGCGGAATACAGCACTATTCCAGTTCATTTGTCCTTTGTTTCTGTACGGATTTTTCCTTCTCCTTCCCAAGAATCATATCCACATTTTTCATCACAGTATCAAGCTCCTTGATTTCGGATTTTGCTAAGTTATAAGAACTATACAGCCTGTCCTTCTCAGCATAAGGCTCTTAATATCGAGCGATGAAGATACAAGGAATGATGTTATTTGAATAAAACAGTCTTACTGAGTGACAAGCGTTCAGTAACAGTTGTTTCTCCCGAAAACGTAAATGCTGTTCTTTCTGAAACAGATATTGAAATGGATTATCGTGCCAGAGAAGCCGTGAAAGCAGCTATTAACAGGGCGGAAATATGCAAAAAGCCGATAGCAAAATATGATTCAACAAATAAAAAAGCGTATCTCCAAACCGCTGACAGCAAGAAGATATATGTCGAATGACCAAACTCGGTTTGAAAGGTGGTAATTTATGAGCGTTTACACGATTGATGAAATTGCTGACAAAGTTCAACCTATCGCCGAGACATACGATATTGACACAATATATCTTTTCGGCTCTTATGCAAGAGGTGAAGCAACCGAAAAAAGCGATATTGATTTGTATGTCGAGTTTTTCAAGCCTCTCGGTCTGCGTTATTGCAGTTTTGTCTCGGAGGTTGAAGAATGTTTGGGCAAGTGCGTTGATATTATTACAAAGGACGCACTTTATAATCCCGCTACCTTGCAGAATAATCAAAAGCTTATTCAAAGGATTTCAGAAGAATGCAAGTGCATATACACCAAAACAGATGAATGAATTTTTTACCCTCCGATTTAGCGTTGAAATGTAGAATATGCGTCATATCGGATTAAATCTGCCACTTGAACATTTTTGAAAAATATGATATAATTTTCATAAGATGAATACTGCATAAAAATGCAGTATTCCCTAACGAGAATAAAGAGGTGTGCTATGTCGGAGGATAATAATATCGTTGTAAATAACGCTGAGCTTTCAGCCGAAAATACAAGTGAAACATATTCTAGAATAAGAAACAGCGTTATTGCCGCACAAGGCAGAATATACAACGCTGTCAATTCGGCAATGGTGCAAGCCTACTGGGAAATCGGCGAGCAGATTTATATTGCCTGCGGAGAAAACGACCGTGCTGAATACGGAAAAGGACTTTTAAAATACCTTTCCGAACAACTTACAGCAGAGTTTGGTAAGGGTTTTACTGTTGCAAATTTACGGAATATGAGACAGTTCTATCTTGCATATCAAAAACGCTACACACTGTGTAGCGAATTGAGCTGGTCGCATTATCGTGTCCTTATGCGTATCTCCGACGACAACCGCAGAACGTGGTACACCGAAGAATGTGCGAAATCAGGTTGGAGTGTACGTCAGCTTGAACGTCAGATAAACACAATGTTCTATGAGCGTTTGCTTTCAAGCAAGGAAAAGGATGCTGTTGCCGATGAAATTCAGATAACAGAGCCAAAGCCTGAGTACGAAAAGATTATCCGTGACCCCTATGTTCTTGAGTTTCTCGACCTTCCCGAAAATCCTCATTTTTATGAAAAGGATTTGGAACAGGCTATTATCGATCACTTGCAGAAATTTCTGCTTGAGCTTGGCAGAGGCTTCAGCTTTGTTGCAAGGCAGAAGAAAATCTCCTTTGATGGACGTCATTTCTACATTGACCTTGTGTTCTACAACTACATTCTGAAATGCTTTGTGCTTATCGACCTGAAGCTCGGCGACCTTACACATCAGGATTTAGGTCAGATGCAGATGTATGTGAATTATTACACCCGTGAGCTTATGAACGAGGGCGATAATCCTCCCATTGGAATTGTTCTCTGTGCTGACAAGAGCGATGCGATTGTAAAGTATACGCTTTCGGAAAACGACACACAGATATTTGCTTCAAAATATATGACCTATATTCCGAGCGAAGAAGAATTCAAAAGAGAACTTCGTCTTGATGATTATAAAAAGAAAGACGATTTGCCAGAATAAAATCAGCCCTTCTGGACGTTCAGAAGGACTGATTGGCTTGGAATATGTACAGCAATTTGTGGGTCTTGTATGGGTCTTATTTGGGTCTTATGAATCGAAAAATACCCCTTTGGAAGCACCGAAAATAAGACCCAAGCGAAAATTTCCGAGTCGAAATAAACCTTGAAAAACCGCATAACAGCGTGGTTTGCGGGATTTTATCCGACTTTGCCGAAAATACGGACTTGCTTTCCATTTCCGTGCGTCAAAGGTCGGTGACGGAATGCAGTGTGCACAGTACTATAACTCAGACGTATGCATTTCCATGTCACTGATTTTTACTGTTACTATTCAGCCCATAGGGGCTGAATAGTAACCTCTATCCCCTTGTTTACGTCTCTTTTACCCCCTATTCGAGCGATAACATTATTTTACATAAATTTTATATAAATATTTTTTAATTTTTTTAAAAAAAGCTATTGACAAATCAATTTAATTGTTGTATAATTATGAAGCTGTCGGATGAACAGTACGAATTAATGTCGAGGCGTAACTCAGTTTGGTAGAGTGCTTGGTTTGGGACCAAGATGCCGCAGGTTCGACTCCTGTCGCCTCGATTAATGCTGGTGTAGCTCAGTTGGTAGAGCAGCTGATTTGTAATCAGCAGGTCGGGGGTTCAAGTCCGTCCACCAGCTCTGCAAATTATGTACTTCAAAGTCTTGACAAGTAGTTTAAAGTGTGGTATACTTTAAAAGCTGTGCTGGTGTAGCTCAGTTGGTAGAGCAGCTGATTTGTAATCAGCAGGTCGGGGGTTCAAGTCCGTCCACCAGCTTCAACATAATATGGGAGAGTTCCCGAGCGGCCAAAGGGGGCAGACTGTAAATCTGTTGCTTTCAGCTTCGATGGTTCGAATCCATCCTCTCCCATCAGTAAATTTCCTACATTTTATGTAGGAAATTTTTTATGCTTTGATTTTTTAGCATTTTTATCAGTATATTCTTCAAAGTCATTATATTATTGTATTTATAGACTATAATTTAATTTTTTGAAAAGTATTATTGACTCGCCCATTTTGAGGAGGAAATAAGTTTATGATTAGAAACGATTTGAGAAACATCGCAATTATAGCCCACGTTGACCACGGCAAAACAACCTTAGTTGACGAGATGCTCAAGCAAGGCGGTGCGTTCAGAGAAAACCAGTCTGTTGCCGAAAGAGTAATGGACAGCAACGACCTTGAAAAAGAACGTGGTATTACTATTCTTGCAAAAAACACTTCTGTATGCTATAAGGATACAAAAATCAACATTATTGATACACCGGGACATGCTGACTTCGGAGGAGAAGTTGAACGTGTACTTAATATGGTAGACGGTGTTCTTTTACTTGTTGATGCTGCAGAGGGTCCTATGCCTCAGACTCGTTTTGTTCTCTCAAAAGCTCTGGAAATGGGACACAAGATAATAATTGTCGTAAATAAAATAGACAAGCTTGATGCAAGACTCGATGAAATAGGTGACGAAGTTCTTGAACTTCTTCTTGATCTTGATGCAAATGAAGAACAGCTTGAAAGTCCTATACTTTTCTGCTCGGGAAGAAGCGGCACAGCTTCACTGAGCCAGTATGAAGCAGGTACTGATCTGACTCCTTTGTTTGACACTATTGTAAGCTATATTTCCCCTCCGGAGGGTGACGAAACACAGCCTCTTCAGATGCTCGTTTCATCAATCGACTACAATGATTACGTAGGACGTATCGGTATCGGACGTATAGAACGCGGTTCTATAAAATCAGGACAGAATGTTACTGTAGGTGATCATTTTAACTCAAAAAAGCCTTATAACGCAAAGATAGTAAGCGTTCTTCAGATTCAGGAGCTTAAAAGAGTACCTGTTCAGGAAGCTACTGTCGGTGATATAGTATGGATAAGCGGTATTGAAAACATTACAATAGGTGACACCATATGTGATTCTAATGTTGAATTTGAAGCGCTCCCTATTGCAAAAATAAGCGAGCCTACAGTTCAGATGACTTTCTCGGTAAACGACAGTCCTTTTGCCGGAAGAGAAGGAAAATTCGTAACATCAAGGCAGCTCCGCGACAGACTCTTCAGGGAGCTGTTAAAGGATGTATCAATAAGAATCACAGAAACTGAAAATACAGATTCATTTTCAGTTTGCGGCAGAGGCGAAATGCATCTTTCAATTTTAATTGAAAACATGCGTCGTGAAGGCTATGAGCTTTCAGTATCAACTCCTCGTGTTCTTTTCAAAGAAATAGACGGTGAAACATGCGAACCAATGGAGCTTCTCGTAGTTGACGTTCCAGAAGATTGTGTCGGTTCTGTAATTGAAAAGATGGGTACAAGAAAAGGCGAAATGCTCACTATGCATCCTCAGGGAAGCAGAATGAGACTTGAATTCTCAGTTCCTGCAAGAGGTCTTTTCGGATACAAGAGTGAGTTCCTTACAGACACCAAGGGCGAAGGCGTTATGAACAGCGTATTCAACGGATACGAAAAATACAAAGGCGACATTCCAAGAAGAAAAACCGGTTCACTTATATCATTTGAAACCGGTGAGGCTGTAACATACGGTCTGTTCAATGCACAGGAAAGAGGTGCTTTATTTATAGAAGCAGGTACTCCTGTATATGAGGGAATGATTGTCGGTGTATCACCAAAAGTAGAAGACCTTGTTGTTAACGTATGTAAGAAAAAACATCTTACAAATACACGTGCCAGCGGCAGTGATGACGCGTTAAGACTTGTTCCTCCTAGAAGATTAAGCCTTGAAGACAGTCTTGAGTTCATTGCAGATGATGAGCTTCTCGAAGTTACTCCTAAAACAATAAGAATCAGAAAGAAGATTCTTTCAAATACACTCCGTGCAAAAACAAGAGCAAAGAATTAATAAGACATAAATTAAAAGGCTGCTTACGCTAACAGGTTGCAGCCTTTTTAATGCAAATAGAATGTCCCCACCTGTACAGGCGGGGACATTCTATTTGTAGTTATATTATATTTTATTATTAAAGAAGCATGTTTTTGAGCTTGATAACATCAATGATTGATAGTTTTCCGTCGCCGTTTAAATCAGCATTACTTTGTCCCTGTGTTGTCAGTGAGAGATTTCCAAGCATTGCCTGAACCAATTTTACAACGTCTGCTGATGATACTGTACCGCTGCAGTCCACATCGCCCTTGATATCAGTTGAGCCAGGTTGAGTAGTAACAGGTGGTGTTGTTACTTTAGGCGTTGTTGCAGTTGTTGTTGTTGTAGTTTCACTGCTTGACGAAGCCTTGAACAGATTGCGGAAGAAGTTGTAGAAGAGAGGAGTTCCGACACTTGCGTCGTGTCCGCCGCCCTGAACTTCAAACCAGATGTTGTCTGTTCCGTTTTTGTCATAAAGCTCATGATACTGTTTAGGGAATGTACCAACAACAGAATCTGCTGTACCGCCGCCTATCATAAGGATATATGGCTTTGGTGAAGTGAATTTGAATTCAGCTTCTGTCATATTTCCACGATGATCAAGGTACATATCCTTTGCAGGAACGATACCAGGTGCAGGTGATGAAGCACATACGTATCCTATTTTGTCAGCGGCCATCATACCTATATAGAGTGACTCTCTGCCGCCCATTGAGAAACCGGCAATAGCTGTATTTTCTCTGCCCTCTGCTACTGAGTAATGTTCAGACATATATGGCATAAGGCTTTCTGTAAGGTCATAAAGGAAGTCATCATAACGGTCAGCAACCTCCTGAGTAATTCCGGATGGTCTGTCGTTGTTAGGGTCTGTATACATCTGTGGGAACACTATGATGAATGGCTGTACTTCGCCCTTTGCAATAAGGTTTGAAGCCATTTCACGGATTCCCCAGCCTGAAAGCATATCATCTTCTCCGCCCATGATACCATGGTTCATATAAAGTACAGGATATTTCTTGCTTTCAGAATAGTTCGGAGGCAGCCATACGTTTGCCGGCTTGTTTTTCTTAGCCTTCTTTGAATAGTATGTAATTTTTTTGGTTGTTCCCTTGTCGCCTGTCTTTACATCAGAAGGAACGTTAGGAGTAAAGTTTGCTCTTGCCTCTTCCATAAAATTCTTTGAAGAAGTGTTTCCAGGACTTGTAGTTGAAGGTGTTGATCCCGGTTTTGTAGTAACAGCAGTTGTTACACTGCTTCCGCCTGATGAAAGCTTTACATCATCAATATAGAAGTCAATAAGATCTGCTGCTGTAGGTGTTTCTGTATATGCAGTCTGAACATACAGAGAAATATTTTTAGCACCTGCAGGAACAGTAAAGTCACCTGAGAGCTCTGCCCATTTTCCGGTGCTTGCTGTAGCATCACCTATATTGTCATAGTGAGTTTCACCGTCAAGATCATACTGAACACCAAATGTAAAATCTGATGAAGAGTAATTGCTGTCATTAAATCCGACATATGAACTGAATGAATAAGAAGTGCCAGCCTTTAACTCTGAAGTTGATACTGAAAGACCATTCCATGCCTGGGTTCTGCCTCCGACATATAATGATTTGCTTCCGCCGTGTTTAAACGAACTGGCAAGTTTTAATGTCAGACCATCTCCACGCGCTGTCCAGTCAGTGCCTGTACCTTCAAAGCTATCAGAAACTCCTGTACCTGAGCCTGTCGGTGCATTGCCGGATACATCAGATTTTGTAGTTGAAGTTGTATCGGTACCGGTCTGAGTAGGACCGCCCATAATAAGCTCGTTCTTTTTAACGTTAGCTTTACCGCTTGAACGGTAGCCTTCGACATTGAGAGCAACCTCGTACATCTTACCCATGGTAAGACCGGCTTTTTCCCATGCTGCGAAGTGGTTTGAAACTGTAATAGTACCCTTGAGGTTTTTCATTGCATTTACCTGTGCAGGGTTTGTTTTTCTTACACTCCAGTACTGAGCAAATGTCTCGGTACCATGAATGGATGGCTGATCGTAACGCATTGTTTTGTAGATATCGTACTGATTTCCGTCTGAAACAACCGTTCCAAGTGAATTTGTAGCTCCCGGTGGTCTCCAGTCGCCCCACGCTTCTACTATATAGTATTCTACAGTAGGATCCTCGGTCCAGCCGTAAACGCACATATAGGAGTTACCCATAGGCTGGTAATCAACGTCATAGTTAATTGAAATGTTCCCATAATCCTGATATTTCTTTGTACTTCCGAGCTTCTTGCCTGTACGGAACAGACAGTTTTCGATATTGCTCCATGAACAGCTGAATGCACCGTTACTTCCGACCTGCATATCAACAGTTCCTGTATAATTCTGATTCCAGAGTTCATAATCGTAACCGTCTACAGTTCCTGTTTTCTGCTGATCTGCTGCTTTTACAACAGAAATATTTGAACCGATTCCAGATGCAGGAATAAGAGTAGCCCCCACTAAAAGTGCTGTGAAACAAGATATAAATTTTTGTTTCATTATATCACCTCTTTCTGTTTTATATTGTACTATTTAATTATTGCCATGTCAAGTTGGATATAATTTTTTTCATTTAAGTACAATTTAATGTGAATAATGCACATCAGGTTAATATTTTAGGAGAAAAAAAGTAATATTTTCTTGGATAAAAAGTAAATAATGAATTAATATTTTTACATATTAATTTACATTACATATATTTTAAAACACAGTTTTTTTATAACGGCTTTATTAATTTGTAATATTTTTTATCTAAGTAAATTTAATGATTTTTTTAAGTAAAAAAATCACCATTGAAAAGTAAAAATAACACCAGCAACATTATTTGTGCAAAAAATTTTACCTTTTTTATATTATATCATGATTAAAAGTATTGCTTTTGCATTTTTTGAAAAACCTTGAATTAAGTTATTCTGATATGACAACAAGATATTTAAGGGCGGAACCATTACGATTCCGCCCCAATATTCAGTGTTTGTACCCTTTTAATTTTTACTATGAATTTGCTACAAGATCTAAAATAAGCTTTGAACAAGTTTCAATTCCTAATGAACCGCTGTTAAGGCACAGGTGATAGTTGTCCTTCGCACCCCACTTCTGACCGGTGTTAAGATTATAATAGGTTGACCTCTTTTTGTCATGCTTTCTGAGAACAGAATAAACCTCATCCTGGTCTATCCCATACTGTTCAACCGCACGCTTTGCGCGTATTTCCTGATTGGAATAAATAAATACATTCAGTATATCATCACGTATTTCTTTAAGTATACTGTCAGCACATCTACCTACAATAACACATGGTCCTTTTTGTGCCAGTGATTTAATTATTTCGCGTTCTTCAATATATATTCTGTCATTTAGCGGAAGAGAAGTTGCCGCACTTATATTGCTCATTAGTGACATGCTGTATAACAGACTGCTTGCCGCTGTTTCGTCGGCAAATTTTACATCGTCCGCAGACATTCCAAGCCTCTCAGCTGCCATATTAAAAATTTCTTTATTGTAAAATGGTATTCTGAGACCTTCGGCTACAGCTTTTCCTACGTCTCTTCCACCACTCGCATACTCTCTTCCAATAGTAATTATATTAATTTTTCCCATAAAATGTGCCTCCTTTTTCAGATAATATATTTTATTATAGTATCTTATTTCAAATTTGTCAATAGTCATAAAAAAATAATCATAAATTTTTGATTTTTAAACTAAGTAAATAAATATTTATATCGGATAATATTATAAATTGTTACTTTATGCAATAGTAATTGTTTTTGACAAATGATTATATCTGTTGATTTGTGGCAAAATAAATTGTGCTGCTAATCATATCATATGAGATATATAAAATAACTCAAACTTCGCACATCAAAAATAATTTCACATCTTGAAAATTCAAGGGTTCTCACAGTATAAAATAGCTTTTAATCGACAAACCACGTAGCATAACGGAACGCATAAATGCGTTCCCTAC
>JAEWXO010000061.1 GCA_023458875.1 Bacillota bacterium
TTCAACAGCTTTATGTACAGCTGAACGAATAGTTGTGGAAAAGTATCTTGAAATTTGAAAAAACATCAAAAATCATTTTACGGGACAGTTGTATACTTTTGTACTGTATTATTATGGTAAATATTACGAATTTGATTTTTGAAATTCGATTTTTTCAAAAAAGTGAATTATTTACATAGCTATGGTGCTTGGTGAATAATTCGGGTTTATTATTGCAAGAGTCGCATCTTTCTGAAAGTTATACAGCATACTCCAGATTTTGCTCTCTTTGAAGCCGGTTGCTTCATTCGGCAAAACATCTTCCGAAACATCTTCAAGGAACTCATTGAAGATATTATAGAGAGTCACAAAATATATGAAGTCAGGGGAATTTTCATTATATGCAGCTGTTATATTTTCAATAACTACATGTGTAACATCCTGTAAACGGCTTTTATCGTTCCAAATCTCATTGAAAAGATTTATATATGCGTCAGAGAAAGGAGTAGCATTCTTCTGAATCATGCTGTAAGCATTTTTTCCACGTTCACATCCCAGTTCGACTGTAGTAAATCCATTGACAGGGTTGTATGCTTTATCATCAACTATCATAAATCCAGGCATGTTTTCATCAGTAGCATTTGATTTAAAAACAACCTTTTTCCTTATCCAGTCTGCACATTCCCGGGCAATAGATTTCTGAGTCAGTTCATTACGAAGCTTGACCTCAAATTCTGTACCATACAAGCTGCGTTCTCTGTCCATTCTTGGAATATAGAATTCTCTTTTTTCCTTTTTGGCTTTTTCGGATACAAACGTTGGCGAAGTAAACAGGAAACGTAATTCGTCAATATCAGTAAGTTGTTTTTTCAGTTCCTGAAATGCATAAATTGAAAAACAAGCGGCAGCTATGGATAGTTTACTTCCTTGTTTTATCTCAACAGACAAATCATCTTTCAGAATTTTATTTTTGTTATCAATTAGTTCCGGAAACATAATCAACCGCCTTTCATAACATAATCTGATTAAGGTATATCGTCAGCATAACTTAATTTTTATTTATTACAATCTCAAACTTCGCAGAATGAATACTACGGAACGGATGAATCCGTTCCGTACGAGGGTTATATGCAATGTAGGAAACGCATTTATGCGTTCCGTTTGTCGATTAAAAGCTATGTTATACTTTAGAAACTCTTCAATTTTCAAGATGCACAATTTTTTAATGTGCAAAATTTGGGTAAGGAATTTATATAATAATCTTTGTAAGAAATTATACCATAAAATCACCAATGATTCAAGCAAAAATCTTTCTTTTTCTCTATATTTCAAACAAAAATATCATTTTCATTTACTATTGAAAGTACAATTAAAATATAATTATAGTATTCCATATAAAAATTCCATAAATATTATTTTTCATTGACCATTATTTCAAAAAATGCTATACTTAACAGTACCGCAGATAACTGCACTACGAAAGGAAAAAGCCATGAACAACAATAATTATAAAAAAGCCGGCAAAAACAAAAATTCCGAACCAAAAACAGCATATACAAAAAAAGATAAAACCCAGGATAAAAAATTCAATAATCTTGTATCACAGAAGCCCGGCACAAAACAAAAATCCGAAACTCCTTACAAAAGAAGGAACCAGAAGCCTGCATACGAATTTATCGCGGAGGAGGACGCATTTCTCCGTGAATTTCTTCAGAAAAAGCTTCCTGAAAAATCACTTAACAAAATCAAATCAATGCTGTATCATAATCAGGTTGTGGTAAACGGAATAATCACCTCAAAGTACGATTATCCGGTAAAGGCAGGACAAAAGGTAATTATAAAATCACACGGTGCCAGAGACACTATAGGCAGTAAGTTTCTTGATATTATCTATGAGGATGATGAAATAATAGCTATAAACAAACCGGCAGGTCTTCTTACAATAGCAACCGATAAGGAAAAGGAACTGACGGCATATCATTATCTGACAGAATATCTCCGTGAACGTGACGGTCTTGACCACATTTTCATACTGCACCGTCTTGACAAGGATACTTCGGGAGTTGTAATATTTGCAAAGAATGAAGGGCTCAAGACAAAATTTCAGGATCAGTGGAACAGGCTTGTTGTACTGCGTGAATATATTGCAATAGTAAACGGACACACACCTGAAAAAAGCGGTACAGTAAAATCATTTCTGAAGGAAACAACAACACATCTTGTATACTCATGTCACGGTGACAGCGACGGAAAGCTTGCTGTGACCCACTATGAGGTAATAAAAGAAAACAGTGATTATTCGATGCTGAGAATCAAAATTGATACGGGACGAAAAAATCAGATACGCGTTCATATGAAGGATCTCGGAAATCCGATTATAGGCGATAAAAAATACGGTGCCGGCAGCTGCCCGCTTAGACGTCTCGGCCTTCACGCAGATAAGCTTATTATAAATCATCCTGTTACCGGAAAAGAACTTTGCTTCGAAGCAAATCCTGATAAAGCATTTTCTAAGTTTGTAAAATAGCCGCAGCTTGCACGGATTTGGCCGGCATGCTACAATCACAGAAAGAAATGTCATACTGTATGAAAGTAGATACGCAAATATTATGCATAAGAATAAAGCTATCGCAATTGGCGTGGAAGATTTTAAAGAAATAACTCAAACTTCGCAGGATGAATTTCACGGAACGGATGAATCCGTTCCCTACGAGGGTTACGCTCAATGTAGGGAACGCATTTATGCGTTCCGTTATGCTACGTGGTTTGTCGATTAAAAGCT
>JAEWXO010000062.1 GCA_023458875.1 Bacillota bacterium
TCAAACCCTGCATTTTGCGGAATAACTATAGGTCTTCTTATTACGGCTGTATTCCTTACAATAGGATACAAGATATTTAAAAAGATAAATGATAAAATAGAAGCACAGATTCCAAAGTGATATATAAAAATATCACTGCCAGACGGTCAACATTCATGGCAGTGATATTTCTATGTTATAATGAGACTGTTTCCATATTCTCTAAATCAGCTTATTTTTTGCACATACCCATTATACACAGGTAATGGTTCGCTTCACGCAGTACATGGTCACCCAGAAGCGGGATTATAATTGATTGTACTTTGCACTCCAATATGGCATTTGTACCGGTTGCTTTAAAATCGCGCAGTTTTTCAGTTTCCCTACGGGTGTCTGCAGTAATGCCTGCTATATCCATTGTCCTCCTTGCAGTCTGTTCTGCCTGGGCGGTCAATGCATCGAATTCTTTGCCGAACAATCGTGCTGTCTCGATAAGCGCCTCTTCTGATGGATCAAGCAGACCGGCAATGAACTTCGCATGTTCTGCCATTTGTCGATTCCAGAATAATTCCTGATTTAAGAGGTTCTCAGGCCTGTTTATACTTTCTCTGCGTACAAGCATAACGAGCATGCTCATAAAGTGTTTTGCTTCCCTGATTATATGTTCTATAAGCAAAGGATAATTTACAGTAAACATCATACACGACCGAACTTTTCCAAGCAGCTGTTCTTTAAAAATGGTCAGTTCCGAGGTCAGTTGGTATGCTCTGCGGTCAAGGCTTTCCACCGCCTTTTCCGTTCGTGTGTCCAAAAATCCTGAACCTACGGGCTTAAGCATCTCCTCACGCTTCGTCAGATTAAAGTTAAACGGTATTCCTGTGTAGAAGTTTGTAAGCCTCTCGGCTTCCAATGTATATTGGGTAGTTGCCTGATGGGAGCTTAATGCGCTTTCACTTATATTTCCGTTTGCAAGAGCTGTTGCTTCAGAAAGCAGTTGTTCAAATCTTTTCCTGAACATTCCCGCCTTCTCTCCCATTTTTTTATCTCTCGGTGTAAATCCTATTTCAAGAAAAAAAGAGTGCTCTTTCATTATCCTTAAAAAAAACAGATTCAAATCAAGTGACATTGTTATAAAATCTTTTTGGGATATCAATTTTTTCACCACCTTATGTCATATATTATGCATAATATTTTTGGATGTTAATGAACTTTAAAATATTTATAATAAATTGTACTGCATATGTTTCGCCTGTAATTACAAATCATCATCAATTACAATAATATTATACCAATTATTTGATTTTATGACATAAATTTTATGTAATCGTATTCCAAATTCAAAATAAAACTTTACATTACCGATGTTTTGTGGTATATTAGTTGTTGGATTGTTTTTTTGAATGATGAAAAAGGAAGGAAGATTGTATGAACTGGACTGAAGTTGATATATTTACCACTACAGCCGGAATAGAGATTGTATGTTCAAAGCTTATGGACATAGGTATAAAGGGATTCGTAATAAAGGACGCAGAGGATTTTAATGAATTTCTTGAAAACAAAGAGGGAAACTGGGATTATCTTGAGGATGATCTTATGAAGCTTTCAGAATGTGAAACTACAATCACAGTTTATATACCTGAAAATAATCAGGGCAGCGAAATGCTTGTTTCTATAAATTCCATGCTTAAAAAATTACATGAAAATGATATTAATAACGAATACGGAAGACTCCAGACACAGTTTGCAAATGTAAAGGAAGAGGATTGGGCAAATAACTGGAAGCAGTATTTTAAACCTATGAACGTAGGAAAAAAGCTTCTTGTAAAGCCTTCATGGGAGGATGCTGCCGATAACAGCAGAGTTATTCTTGAAATAGATCCTGCATCAAGTTTTGGAAGCGGACAGCATTATACAACTAAGCTTTGTCTTGAGTACCTTGATGAGCTTGATTTAAAAAACAAAAAAATTCTGGATCTCGGATGTGGAAGCGGAATATTATCGATAGCTGCAATGCTTCTCGGAGCTGAAAGTGCAGTTGCGGTTGATATAGAAGAAAATGCAATGAAGACGGCATCTGAAAATGCCACTATAAATCATATTCCTGCTGAAAAATATACCGCAATGTGTGGAAATGTAATTTCAGATCCGGAATTGGTTGAAAAGATAGGTTCAGGATATGATATTATTACAGCAAACATAGTTGCCGATATCCTTATTGCTATGAAGGAGCTGTTTTATAAATTCTTAAATCCTGACGGGACTCTTATAATATCAGGCATAATAAGTGAACGTAAAGACGAAGTAACTGATGCAGTTGAGGCAGCAGGCTTCAGAATTTGTGATGTTCGTGAGCAGAATGACTGGGCTGCAGTTATGCTTATCAAAAAATAATTTTCTTTAAGAGGGATGTTTACTATGAGAATTAATTTTTTCAGTAAGCTCGCAGGGTTTATTCTTATAATTGCTGCAATTGTATATATTGGATTTGAACTAAACTGGTGGGTATTCGGTTTTAATAATGACAGTGCGTGGACATTGATAATTGCAGTTCCGTTTCTGATATGGATGCTTGTTCTGGGAGTAAATATTATTAACTCTCTTGGATTTTATACAGGTCTTGGATTGCTTATATATAATAACGGCTACATAAATGATGAAAACATCTGTGCTTTTGTAGCAGTAATGCTGTTGTTTTCTATCGGAACAACGGCTATAGGCAGCTCATATAAATATATTAAGCCTACTGTTCTTGAGCCGGTAACACTGTCAAGAACGAGTCCCGATATCCGCGTATTTGCCGGAATGAAGCATATACGTAATAATTTTAAGGGAATAATAGGTGGGAGATTCAGAGTTTTTTCAGGTTCATTACTGTATGATTTCAGAAAAGCTTCTATTGACGATAAAACAAAAATCAATGTAAAAGTGAGATTCGGAAAGCTTTATCTTGTCTTTCCTGATGATATTATGGTTGAATCAAATGTCAAGGGTAATTTTACTAACGGGCTTGCAGCTCCCAAAAGTTACCATCAAACAATTCAGATTGCTGGAACAGTAAAATTCGGAAAGCTCTTTATTATTCGTTCATCAGGGGATGAGGATTGAAATGGCTACTATTAAAAATTGGTGAGGTAATGAAAAATATGGCAAGAAAGTCAACTGATTATGGAAATGACAGTATTACAATGCTCAAGGGTGCTGACAAGGTCCGTAAAAGACCTGCTGTAATATTCGGGTCTGACGGCATCGACGGTTGTAAGCACTCTGTATTTGAGGTTATATCAAATTCAATAGATGAGGCACGTGCCGGTTATGGAAAGAGTATTGTTGTAACGAAATATCTTGATAATATTTTTGAGGTAGAGGATTTCGGAAGAGGCTGTCCGGTTGATTACAATAAAAATGAAGAAAGATATAACTGGGAGCTTGTATACTGTGAGCTGTATGCCGGTGGTAAATATAATGCTGACGATGAAAGCTACCAGTATTCACTTGGACTTAACGGACTTGGACTTTGTGCGACACAGTTTTCATCAGAATTTATGGATGTCGAGGTTTATCGTGACGGATACAGATACAGCCTTCATTTCGAGAAGGGTGAAAATAGGGGCGGACTGAAAAAAGAAGAATACAAAAAGAAAAATACAGGTACCAAAACCAGATGGAAGCCGGATCTTGATGTATTTACAGAAATAGATATTCCTGATGATTTTTTCAGAGATACACTGAAAAGACAGGCTGTTGTAAATCCTGATATTCTGTTTATATATCGTTTTGAAAATGAGGACGGAACATTTTCAGAAGAGAAGTTTATATATGAAAACGGAATTACAGATTATCTTAAGGAAATAGTAGGAGAAGACTCGATAACAGGATTTCAGAACTGGCAGTGTGAGAGGACAGGACGTGACAGAGAGGACAAGCCTGATTATAAGGTAAGATTAAACGTAGCATTTACATTTTCAAATAAAATAAAACGCCTTGAATATTATCATAATTCAAGCTTTCTTGAGTATGGCGGATCACCTGAAAAGGCTGTAAAACAGGCATTTGTTTCACAGATAGATACGTATCTCAAGCAAAACAGCAAATATCTTAAAAATGAAGGCAAAATAACATTTGTTGATATTGAAGAATGTCTTGTTCTTATTTCTTCTTCATTTTCAACTCAGACTTCATATGAAAATCAGACTAAAAAGGCTATTAACAACAAATTTATATATGAGGCAATGACAGAATTTTTAAAACATCAGATTGAAGTATACTTTACTGAAAATCCAGATGAAGCCCTTAAAATTTCAGAACAGATTATAATAAATAAAAGAAGCCGTGAAAATGCTGAAAGAACACGTCTTAATATAAAGAAAAAGCTTGCCGGTTCAATCGACCTTTCAAATATGGTACAGAAATTTGTAGACTGCAGGACAAAGGACGTAACAAGGCGGGAACTGTATATTGTTGAGGGTGATTCAGCTCTTGGTGCAGTAAAGCTTGCTCGTGAAGCAGAATTTCAGGCTGTAATTCCTGTGCGCGGAAAGATATTGAATTGTCTGAAAGCCGATTATGATAAAATATTTAAAAATGAAATTATCACAGATATTATTAAGGTTCTTGGCTGCGGAGTAGAGGTAAAGACAAAGGCAAATAAGGATTTGTCATCATTTAATCTGGATTTGCTTAAATGGAATAAAATTATTATCTGTACCGATGCCGATGTTGACGGTTTTCAGATAAGAACGCTCATTCTGACTATGCTTTACAGACTCACACCAACTCTTATTGATGAGGGTTATGTGTATATCGCCGAATCGCCTCTTTTTGAAATAACAACTAAAAACAAAGTATATTTTGCATATACAGAAAAAGAAAAGACAAAAATACTTGAGAAGATAGGAAATACTAAGTATACACTTCAGCGTTCAAAGGGATTGGGCGAAAATGAACCTGAAATGATGGCACTTACCACAATGAATCCTGATACAAGAAGGCTGATAAAAATAGAAAAAGATGATATAGAGTCAACAATGAATATGTTTGATATGCTGCTTGGTGATAATCTTCAGGCACGAAAAGATTTTATTGCTGAGTTTGGGGGAGACTATCTTGAAATGGCGGATATTTCTTAAAAAAATACAAGGAGCGTCAGCATAAATGGCAAAAAAACCAAACAAGGAAATTAATAATAAACAGCTACCCGATGCTTATATAGAGGGCTCAGGGATTGTAGTTCAGGAAAAAATCACAGAAACTCTGGAAAAAAACTACATGCCATATGCAATGAGTGTAATTATTTCACGTGCCCTTCCTGAAATCGATGGCTTTAAGCCTTCACACAGAAAGCTTTTATATACAATGTACAAAATGGGATTGCTCACAGGTGCAAAGACAAAGTCAGCCAACGTAGTGGGCCAGACCATGCGTCTTAATCCTCATGGAGACGGTGCAATATATGAAACACTTGTACGTCTTTCGAGGGGAAATGAAACGCTTCTTCATGCATATATAGATTCAAAGGGTAATTTCGGAAAATCATATTCAAGAGATATGGCATATGCTGCATCAAGGTATACAGAGGTTAAGCTTGACAGTATATGTAATGAATTATTCAGAGATATTGATAAGGATACAGTTGATTTTGTACCTAATTATGATAATACAATGCTTGAACCATCGCTGTTTCCTGCAAGCTTTCCGTCTATTCTTGTAAACTCAAATGTCGGAATTGCAGTATCTATGGCAAGCAGTGTCTGCCCGTTTAATCTTGCAGAAGTATGTGAGACATGTATAGCACTTATTAAAAATCCTGACCATGACATAATAACGACTTTAAAAGGCCCTGACTTTCCGGGAGGCGGATATTTTATATATAATGAACATGAGCTTATGAAGGTTTACGATACCGGAAGAGGTTCGTTGAAGGTGCGTGCAAAGTATAATTATGATAAATCCTCAAACTGCATTGAGGTAACTGAAATTCCATACAGTACGACAGTTGAAGCTATTATGGATAAGATAATAGACCTCATAAAGCTTAACAAAATCCGTGAAATATCATATATAAGGGACGAGACTGATCTCAGTGGTTTAAAGCTTGCGATAGACCTTAAAAGGGGAACTGACCCTGATAAATTAATGCAGAAGCTTTTTAAGCTTACACCACTTCAGGATAATTACTCATGTAATTTTAATATACTTATAGCCGGAAACCCAAAGGTAATGGGCGTACGTGAAATCCTTACAGAATGGACAGCATTCAGAAAGGAATGCGTAAAAAGAAGAATTTATTTTGATCTTAAAAAGAAAAAAGAGAAGCTTCATTTACTTGAGGGACTCAGAAAAATATTGCTCGATATAGACCGTGCAATAACAATTATAAGGGAAACCGAAGAAGAAGCAGATGTTGTGCCAAATCTTATGATTGGCTTTGGAATTGATGAAATACAGGCAGAATATGTTGCTGAAATAAAATTAAGACATATAAACCGTGAATATATAGTAGGCAGAATTAATGAAACAGATCAGCTTAAATCTGATATTGAAGAAATGGAAAACATTCTCACTGATGCAAAAAAGATTGAAAAAATCATTATTTCTGAACTTAAAGATGTTATAAAAAAATACAGCAAGCCAAGAAAGACATTTATAATTTATGAGGATGAGATGGAAAATGAATCTGCGGAAGAAGATATTCCGGACTATCCTGTAAATCTCATACTTTCAGACAGCGGATACTTTAAGAAAATTACTCCTCAGTCACTTAGAATGAGTAATGAACAGAAGCTTAAAGAGGGTGATTTTATTGTTGAACAGCTTGAAGCAACGAACAGGACTGAGATATTATTTTTCTCAGATATGCAGCAGGTATATAAGACAAAGGCAAGTGCATTTGATGATACAAAGGCAAGTCTGTTAGGTGAATATGTTCCTGTAAAGCTTTCCTTTGATGCTGACGAGTCTGTTAAAGCTATGGTAACGACAATTGACTATTCAGGATTTCTGCTTTTTATTTTTGAAAACGGAAAGATTGCAAAGGTCCCTCTTGATGCATATTCGACAAAAACAAACAGAAAAAAACTTGCAAATGCGTATTCATCAAAGTCAAAGCTTGTATGTATTTTATTTATACAGGACAACTGTGAAATTATGATGCGTTCAAGCAACGGACGGGCTATAATATTTGATACAGGACTTATTCTGCCTAAATCAAAAAGAGATACGCAGGGAGTACAGGCAATGACTATTAAGGAAAAATCAGTTGTAGAATCTGCATCTGTAATAAAAAATGATTCTGACATTGAACTTTTAAAAAAGTTCAGAGTAAAATCAATTCCGTCAGCCGGTTCATTTACGAAAAATATATTGGATTCAGGACAGCTTATGTTCTGATAAAAACACAAAGTATTATAATAATAAAGTCATTATCTGTAGATTATACTTAGATAATGACTTTTTATTTTGCTGTAGGAAATATTATTGAAAATATAGAGTATCTATGATACAATAATAGAGACAGAAAAAATTTTTTAGCAACTGTAGCATTTGTGAAGTA
The DNA here is from genome assembly GCA_023458875.1 of Bacillota bacterium. Classification (GTDB taxonomy): domain Bacteria; phylum Bacillota; class Clostridia; order Oscillospirales; family Ruminococcaceae; genus HUN007. Next base: position 7,529 of record JAEWXO010000062.1, read on the forward strand.
TAAAAAGTATTAATAGTGAGAGGGTTGAGTATGGTTATTCAGACATTACAATTAGAAGATGATATTAATCAGGTCATCGAAAAGTACTCTGATATGATATATCGTCTGGCAGTGTCCAATGTAAAAACCAGGTGTAATGCTGATGATATATACCAGGACGTCTTTCTAAGATACATAAAATACATAAAAAAAGGCTCGGTATTCGACAGTGAAGAACACAGAAAAGCATGGTTCATAAGGGTTACTCTTAATTGCTGCAAAAGCTTTAACACATCTTCATGGTTAAAGAAAACAGTTCCTATTGATGAAAACTTTAATGAAAGCTATCAGAATGATAATGATTTAAAAATTGATTTTCATAATGCACTGATGAAAATACCACAAAAATACAGAGCCGTTATACATTTGTTTTATTTTGAACAGATGTCAGTAGAACAGATAAGCAATATACTTGATACTAAAAGTTCAACTGTAAGAACGCAGCTGACCAGAGCAAGAGTTATGCTTAAAGAAATTTTAAAAGGAGAATACTTTGATGAGTGATAATAAATATAGAAAATATTATAGTAAAGTATTGCCTGATCAGAAATTAGTTGAAGACACAAGAAAAAAAATGATTGAAGAGATAACGAGGGAGTATATTCCGAAAAAGCCTTCAATATTTGTTTTAAACAAATATACGGCCATTGCTGCATGTCTGGTGCTGACATTCGCAGCAGTGTTCCTTGTCCCTGATCTTCAGAATAAAGTTCCTGTAACAGAAAACAAGATGCATCAGACTCAGACAGATTCACAAAGCCTCTATAATTCTCAGGACGATAAAACACAAGCTGACATTGCTGCTACAGATACAAAAGAATCAACATCACATTATAATACAGATCAGGCAAACAAAAAATATTCAGAATCAGTTGTTACCACAGCACCATCCAATCAGAAGTCATCAATCGGTGTTACTTCTGAAAATAATAAAGCAAATCAGATAGACAGACATACGGAAGCATATATTCCGGAGGTTATTCCTGCAACAAAAGAAAAATCAGATAAATCAGATCAGGCACAAACAGAGAAGTTAAGCGAAAAACAGATTACAGCACCATCAGCCCAGGTAACAGAGGTTGTTACAACAGAAATTAATCTGAAACCTGGGGTAACTGCTAATCCTGAGATTGAATCCTCTCAGACAAAATCCGTTAGTGACTATGTTAAACCACAGTATTCTGTAATCACAGTAGGAGAGAATACCATAAACTTAAATAACTCTTACGTTTATGACAATAAAATTCCAGCGGAACGTAAGGAAGTACGTATAAGCGAAGCAGATGAGTACTTTGGGACAGAAGTTATTCCTGAACCTTTAATTGAAAAATATCCTGATACTGTTGGTTGGGCAGATAAATATGATCCTGAATATAATTCCGGAATAGGATTTATACTTGGAACAGAATCGCCTTTTTATAAAAGCAATACATCATTTATCGCAATTAATGTTTCAAAAACCGATCCGGTTTACGGATATAAATTCAAATGTGAAAATCCGGTTTATACTGAAATCAACGGATGCAGTTATAATATAGGCAGACTTTCAGATTCATCAAGCGAGGTATATTATTGCACATTCAGTAAAAACGGTATCTGCTACAGTCTTTGCTTCAAGGGCTACAGTATTGAAAATGCCATGCAGACAGTTCTTTTATTTTAATAATTTTTCAGTATTTTATCTGAACATAGAGTATTATACCATAAAGTGATGCGGATATATAAGCGAAGTCCAGGCGACCGCAAAGCCTGGTCGAATCTGCAGAATCGAAATCCCTGCACAATTAATAGCATAACCATTGTGGCTTAATAGTAACGGTTATAATAAAAATAATAAAAAAATAATTGTCACACAAAGTCCCCTGATTCATAAAATATAGTATTACACTTAATTTTTATGGATAGGGGGCTTCTCTATATGAAGCAGAGTTATTTTCTAGGATGTGCATCACCGGCAGGGTTTAAATCAGAATTTATCAGCCAGATTCAGAAGCAGGAATACTATACATATATTTTAAAGGGTGGCCCCGGGACAGGTAAATCAACGCTTATGAAAAAAATAGCTAATGCGTGTGATGATGATAAATGTGAACTGTATTATTGCTCCTCTGATACAAAATCACTTGATGCTGTAGTTCTTACTGATAAGAAAATAATTGTTGTTGACGGAACAGCACCACATGTTTATGATCCTTTGCTTCCGGGAGTTTCACAGGAGGTAGTAAATCTGGGTGCATTCTGGAACCAAAACGATCTTTCTGAGCATAAAGATCTTATCAGATATTATTTTGATGAAAATGCGTCTTATCATACGAGGGCAAAAAGATGCATTCAGGCAGTTGCTTCTCTTAATGCCAATATTTACAATACGGCAGCAAGTGCAATTATTAAGGATAAACTTGATTCCTTTGTTTCCAGACTTTCCAATAAGCTTTTTTCCAGGCCATCAACTGTAAAAAAGGCTGCAAAGGAATTTAAACAGATTTCCGCACTTACTTCATACGGATATTTAACACAGGATATTCCGGAATCATATACCGTATATACTTTAAAGGATGATTATTTTGCTGGAAGCGATTATTTTCTGAGAGCTCTCGCTGATATTGCAGTTGAACACGGAATAGATGTTATTGTAAGCAAATGCTACATGCTTAATGAATCAACATATGAACATGTACTGATACCTAAGCTGAATATAGCATTTATTACAAGTAATTTTCTTAATGGCTGTAAGATAGAAAACCGGGCAATTATTAATTTCAGCAGATTTTATGATAAAAGTATAATTTCCAATAAAAAAGCAAGCATCTCATTTGACAAAAAAGCTGTCAGTGAAATATTTGACGAAGCTTCGACAGCAGTAGATACAGCTCTTGATATTCATGATGAGATTGAAAAATTCTATATTAATTCATTGAATATCGAACTTCTAAACACTTTTTCAAATGATTTTATAAATAAGATTACAGAGTAATAAATAAGCCGTTTCTGTTTTTTCAGAAACGGCTTATTTTGAAAATTATATCTTTTAAAATTTATTAATTGAAGTAATGTAAGTTAAAACCGGAAACAAATAGAAATTTATTTAACCTACTATTTTATAATATACCCTTGCAGTCAGTGAGTAGACAATGCCGTAAATAACAGCAAAGACTGCAACGGTTATTGCTGTACAGAGCATAAACAGGCTTGTATTGGTAAGATTGAAGAGTTCAATAAGTCTTTCTATCATAGGAAATGCGGCTATGACATGTATTGCAGCTGTAATAAGCGGCAAGAAAAATACTGTGATTACCTGTGACCTTATAGTCAGCTTTACTTCGTCTTTATTCATTCCTACCTTCTGCATTACATTATATCGGTCCTTGTCGTCATATCCCTCTGAAATCTGCTTGTAGTAGATGATAAGCACTGTTGCCATTATAAATAATATTCCGAGGAAAGCGCCAAGGAAAAGAAGTCCGCCATATAGATTATAAAACTCTTTTCTTACATCTTCCCTTGACGATAAGTTTATGTGTCCATACTTATCAGAATTTATTGATGATTCAATAATTCTGAAATACTGGAGCTTCTGTTCGCGGCTTCCATCGCAGTTAAACTCGGCATAGTATGTTATGTCACTTGCGTGGTTTCCATAGGCTTCATACTGTATATTATATATTTGGTTCATTATATTATTGTCTGCAACGACTATATATGTGATACTTGAAAATATTGACAAGGCTTCATCGTTAATAATCTCATCTGAAAATGTATCCTGTACAATGTATTCATGTCCTGAAAATGAAACAGATTTCTTAAATACTTCTTTATCTGTTTCTATAATTATATTGTTGCCGGCAAGTGATACATGTTTTCCTGTAATTCTCTCATAATCGTCTGCTGTAATAACAAAAAATGATTGTAAGTTTTTTGAATCTGATTGCTGGAATACGTTGAAATTATCCGGATCCATAATTAATCCACTGTCTGAAAGTATTGCTGTAAATGACAGATATCTATAGTCCTTGAAATCATGGTATTTATTCTTACCCAATAAATCAAGATCATTTTTTATGTTCAGTATGATCTGCTCATCATTTTCATTAAATTCGCCTGTATAATATTTTTCTATACTTATGTCAGTTGGATATCTTTTTGCAAGTCCGTCATCAACTCCTATATAAAGACATACTGTTGTAGAAATCATAACGAGAACCATCGTTGAAAGTATGCATATATTAGCAAGTCCGACTGCATTCTGTTTCATTCTGTAGATCATTCCTGAAACTGAAATAAAGTGACTTGTTTTGTAGTAATATTTTTTGTTTTTGCGCATAAGCTTCAGAACAGCGATTGATCCTGCAGTAAACAGGCAATATGTTCCGATAATAACAAGAACAACTGCCAGGAAGAATAAAGTGAGTGCCTGGAGAGGGGATTTTGTTACTATTGCAATATAATAACCGGTACCAACGCAGACGAAACCAAGTATTGCAAGGATAAGCTTTGTCTTAGGTTCTTTTTCACCCGTATTTCCACCTCTTAGAAGTTCTATGGGATTTGAAAGATGAACTCTGGCAAGGTTTATAATAAGAGTAAGAAGGAAAATGGCTGAAAAAAGAATTACTGAGATAATCAGACCTTTTGATGATATAGAAGAGTTTATGCTGACGTTGAAGCTTAAAAATTTAAACAAAGCCATCATAATAAGCTTGCCGAATAATATTCCGACAGTAATTCCGAGTAAAACAGATACAGAGGAAATAATAAGTGTTTCATATGTCATTATTTTTGATATATGACGCTTTTCCATTCCAAGAATATTAAAAAGTCCGAATTCCTTTTTACGACGTTTCATCAGAAAACTGTTTGTATACAAAAGAAAAATTACTGAAAATAAACCAACAACTATACATCCGAAGCGAAGTATAACTTGGAGAATATCATTATGAGGTATGGATTTTAATCCGTCGTTAAAGGTTATTGAGCACATTATATAAAACATTGCGATTGTTCCAACACATGTAAGCATATACGGAAAATAAAATTTACCGTTTTTCTTTATATTTGTAACAGCAAGCCTAGGGTAAAAAATATTACTCATCTGATTTACCTCCTGAGGCTATCAATGTAAGTGTATCAGATATTTTTGCATACATTTCTTCATTTGTCATGTTTGCTTTGTAAAGCTGATGAAATACCTCACCATCTTTTATAAAAAGGACACGTTTAGCGTGGCTGGCAGCCTTGATAGAGTGAGTAACCATTAGTATCGTCTGACCATCGTTATTTATCTCTGTGAAAAGATGCAACAGACTGTCAGTAGCCTTTGAATCAAGTGCACCTGTCGGTTCATCAGCAAGAACTATTTCAGGATTTGTTATAAGTGCACGTGCAACTGCTGCTCTTTGCTTCTGTCCTCCGGAAACCTCATACGGAAATTTTGAAAGAATTTCTTTTATACCAAGCTTTTGTACAATAGGTGCCAGTCTTTTATTCATTTCATCATATGATTTTCCCGCAAGGACCAGAGGAAGAAAAATATTATCCTGAAGTGAAAATGTATCAAGAAGGTTGAAGTCCTGAAACACAAACCCCAGATTATCACGTCTGAATGCTGAAATTTCCTTTTCCTTTATAGATGACATTCTTTTCCTGTTCAGAAGAATTTCTCCGCTTGTCGGTTTATCAAGTGCTGCCAGGATATTAAGCAGGGTAGTCTTACCTGATCCGCTCTCGCCCATAATAGCTACATATTCACCGCTTTCTACTGAAAATGAAACATTAGTAAGAGCCTGAACATGAACACCTCCGAATCTTGTTATATATGTTTTCTGTAGATTAGTTACTTCAAGAACAGTCATAAATTTTTTATCCCTTCATTTGAATTTATTTTGTATCTTTATTATAACAAAACGAGGATATGATCTGCCATAGTTCAGGCTTACATTTCCTCGTTTAAACTTACAGTTCTGTAAGTTATATTGAAAAATTATTACGTAAAGAATTTAAGAGACTAAAAACACCTGAGTATTTCTGAAAAAATTAATCTGTTACTGATTTAGTGCTGCAAAGGTCTATCATTACTTTTGTTCCTGAGTTCACATCAGAGTATATTGAAACTGTATGCCCAAGCTTTTTTAGTATTTTACTGCAAAGATAAAGTCCTATACCTGTTGATTTTTTATCTGTTCTGCCGTTATATCCTGTAAATCCTTTTTCAAATACACGCGGTAAATCCTCGGCTGCTATCCCTATGCC
>JAEWXO010000063.1 GCA_023458875.1 Bacillota bacterium
GTTCTGAATAGTTGGTGCTAATGGCGATGAGGGTCCACCCGTTCCCATACCGAACACGGAAGTTAAGCTCATCAGCGTCGAAGATACTTGGCTGGTAACGGCCTGGGAAAATAGAGCGGTGCCAACACAGTGAATTTGGGGCTGATAATATGATTATCAGCTCCTCATTCAAATTTTTAGGGGCCATTAGCTCAGTTGGTTAGAGCAACCGGCTCATAACCGGTCGGTCCGGGGTTCGAGTCCCTGATGGCCCATAGAAAAGCTTTATGATTTATCATAAAGCTTTTTTTCATAATCTTAAACGCAATGTCCGAATATAAATAATAAAAAGGATTTGATTTGTCAATGCAAACCACGCAAAACACATATAAAATAATTTTTCTTGATATCGATGGAACACTTACCGATTCACATAAACGAATAATGCCGGAAACTCTGAAAGCGCTTATGAATGTTCAAAAGAATGGAGTCAGACTTGCAATAGCTTCAGGAAGACCTTCAAAGGGTGTACTTCCCTATGCAGAAGAACTGCAGCTTGACAAGTATGCAGGTTATATACTTCCGTTTAACGGAGGACAAATAATTAATTATCAGACTAAGGAAACGGTATATGAAAATACACTGACAATGGATATAATAAAAATGGCATACAATATTTCAAAAGAGTATAATACAGAACTGATAACATATCAGGGAGACTGTATATTGTCTGAAACCGATGACAATCCATATTTAAAGATAGAGTCTGAAATTAATAAAATGGATGTTATTAAGGTCCCTTCATTACTGGATGCAATTAAAGAAATGCCGGTAAAATGCCTTATGCTTGGTGACGGTGATTATCTTGGAAAGATAGAATCCGAGATAAAAGAGAAAATGGGCCATGATGCAAATGTCTTCCGCTCAGAACCGTTTTTTATGGAGATTGTTCCTAATGGAATAGATAAAGCAGCAGCTATGGAAGTGCTTATAGATAAAATAGGCATAAAGCAATCTGAAACAATGGCTTTCGGAGATGGATATAACGATATTTCAATGGTTGAATATGCCGGTCTGGGAGTAGCTATGAGTAACGGATGTAATATGATAAAACAGGTTGCCGATCGTATTGCTGACGACAATAACAGCGAAGGGATCGCAAAGATAATTGCTGAAGTGTTTTAGGAGTATCCGATGAAAAAAAATAACAGAGTAAGGATTTTGTTAAATATTGCATTATTAGTCTATATACTTGTTGTCTTATATATCACGTTGCTGAACCGGGAAACAACAGAACAAAGATATAGCTTTGATTTGTTTTATTCATATATACTATTATTCAAGTATAAAAACGACTTTTATTACGATATGATATTCTATAATATCCTTATGCTTATACCGTTTGGCTTTTTAGTACCGGTACTGCATCCACGATGCAGAAAATTATCAAATATACTGCTCTTAAGCTTTTTGTTTTCGCTTGTAATTGAAGTGATACAGTACATCACCGGGCGGGGATTGTTTGAAGCTGATGATCTTTTCAATAATACTATAGGCGGAATAACAGGTTATTTTATATATTTTACAGCGAGTAGAATATGGATTTTACTTTCCAGAAAAAGAAGTAAGAAATATCCCTGAAACATTGTTGAAATATGTTTCAGGGATATTTTTTATTTTTTGTATTTAATTATAGTAGTAATAATAACTGCTGAGAGGGATATAAAAAACGTTACATATATGGTTCGGTTTGAACCCTCGCCTGTTGCAGGGGCATTTGAAAGCATGACCCTTGATTTGTATTGGGTTTGTGCAGGTGTTGATTCCTGCTCCGTTATTTTTTCATATGGAACAGAGTAAGACTCGGAAAAACTATTTTCTGTAACCGGAATATATTCTGTTGTGACCGAGGATGTGACAGCTTCTGTTTCTGTAATAGTTTTTGATTCTGAGCTTTCTGATAATTCGGTTTCTGTTGTCACAACAGTTGTCTGCTGATAGTTAATATAATCAGTAGTTACTGTTCCGCCTGTGTTGAGAATTGATATTTCAGGGATTTTAGCATAGAAACCGTCAGCACCTTTTGTTTCACATATAAAATATTCACCTATCGGGAGCTCTGATATGCACAGAGATGAATTATCTGTATTTAATGAATACTCTATCGGTATATCTGTAAAGCTGTCAAATATGATTTTGCCGTTGCTGTAAATTCCGTTTACATACAGGTTGTTTGAACATCTGACAGTAAATCGTGGTTGAGAAATGAGTTCCGTGTCTGAGATTTGTGTTTGTTCAGATAAAAATTTCTTTGTAATAATTATTTCTCCTGTTGTATTATAATTTTGCAGTGTAAACTCGTTTTTTAAATTAATCAGTGAATCGGATATTTTTAATTGTGCAATGTTTTGATATCCTGAGTCATATGAAAGATATACGGTGGGTGAATATGTTGTAACGACAGTATCAGCGCATATCGTAACAGGAACAACTTCCTGATGCTTTGCGTTTATGAATATATAAAATGAAGAAGCCGAGTTAAATATATGTGTTTGCGTAATGTCAGAAGGTTCGGATATATCGGATGCAAAAATTTCTGATGCTTTGCCGTTATAGCTTACAGTGTATTCGTTAAGTTCGTGTTCCGGAGATATTGGATGATATGGGCCGTATCTGTAATAGCAGCATCCGTTTATATAGTATGGCGTTGCACTTATTCCTGTATCCTCTAATTCAAGAACAGCTTGTTTTGGTTGTAAAGGCTGGCTTGCGGCTTGTCTCAGGTGATGAAATTCGTCTGTCATTGCAGCATTGTAATTATTGTCTGCATCAAAGAAAGCAAGATTTTCAGAGGGTATACCGTATACAATGCTTCTGATGGCACACTGTGTTACATAGCAGATATCCGTGTGGCTAAGTCCCTGTATTCCGTTTTCCCCGCTTGCTCCTGCGGCAGCTGCACTTAATATAGCTGAATACTCTGGAGAATCAAGAGGTATATCAGTGTATTTGTCAGCCTGTGTATAAGATGTAGGAGATTTTTGATTATGATGTCCGATACAATATGCAATATTTCCTTCATAGCTCATAATATTTACGTTTCCATGAAAATTACAATCGATACACAGGTAACCGCTGTTTGAGTATTCCCATCCAAGTAATGAGCCGTCAGCATTCTTGCAGTATGCGGAAGGGGGCTGACTTCTGTCTGCTTCTACGGAAAGCTGTGTTTTTTCAATCTTTATATCCGCGTCTGAACGGAGTGCTTTTATAGCTCCTGTTGTGACAATCAGTGTGATAAGTGCAATTATAGGGATAAGCTTTTTCATTATTGTCTTCCTCCAATAAAATGTTTGTTATGGTATTTTCTATTATATATTTTTATATTATAAAAGACAATACTTTATCTCTTAAAGGCTTTTTTTATCCCTTAGATGCATTTTAATACAGAAAAAAGGCATTCTTAACGTTGTGAATCAAGTTAAGAATGCCTTTAATATTAAAGAGAATGAATTTTCTTTTTGAAATCCTCGTTTAGAGTTTCAAGCTTCTTTGTATCTTCGATACGTTTTAATCTTGCCTGCTCCTGGATATTCTTTGTTTCTTCAATGCCTGTTACAATAGTGTTCCATGTTTTTTCAAGTGTTTCAATCTGAATTGAACTGCCGGATGCGAGCTGAGCTGTCATTTTTGACTGTAATACAGTATTTTCAGCGTTTTTAATAAGCATCTCGTTTGTTTTCTCATCAAGTGCTTTCATTGCTTCTGCCTGTACACGCTGTCTTTTTAGCATAACTGCCTGTGCAAGTGACTGTTTGAATACCGGCATTGTAATAATAAATGATGAGTTTATCTTACGTATAAGATTGAGGTTTGAAAACTGCATAGTTTTGAGCATCGGGATTGTCTGCAGGGCAACATTTTCTGCAATACGAAGATCCATTACACGCTGGTCAAGAATTTCTCTTACCTGAATAAGGTTATTAAGATCCATTCTGAGCGTTCCGTTTTCAGGGTCTTCATCACATTTTTTCTGGAAATCCGCAATATATTCATCAACTTCTTTTACAGCCTGTTCACCGGCGAGAATATATTTCAGAAGCTCCTGATAGTAGTTTATGTTAGCATTGAACATTGTTTCAAGCTTTACGTTTGTTGCACTGATTTCTTTTTCATAGCCCTTGAGCTGTACATATATCTTGTCAATGGCATCACCCATTGTTTTATATTTTCCGAGTATCTGTTCCAGTTCTCTCTTGGCATTTGCGAAGAATTTCCTCAGTCCCTTTTCTTCGGCAAGCTCTTTTCCGTCAAACTGATTCATTACAGCCGCAAGATTTTGCAGCAGCTTACCAGAATCGTTTATCTGATTAATATTCATTGAGTTAAGGACCTGATCTGAGGCTTTGGAAATTTCTTCTGCAACAGGGCCTCCGAATGTAACTATAGAATTAGGGTTATTAACATCGATCTGTGATGTAAGTTTGTCAATTTCATCGCTGTTAAGTATCTGCTGTTCAAGTTCATTTTTAGTAACAGCTATATTGAATTCAGGCTGGGGATCTGTAACAACACTTGGTGCAGGCATGGCGTCAACTGTAGGTGTTGGCATTACATCCTGCTCATTTTCATTACTTGGTTTAAATTTTAAAGCCATTTTATATCTCCGTTTCTCAGCCGTAAAAATAATTTTTTTAGTCCGCATTATTTCGGCTGGTGTATGCGGACCACTATATCAAAGGATTTTTTTATTTACCCTTTCCTCTGAATAATCTTCCTAAAAAAGAATCTCTCTCCTGAGGTATTTCTTTTGGTATTTTCAGTGACTGAGGTGAAAAATCATACTTGAATTCACTCATAACAAATACCTCAAATGCTTCAGGTCTGATAAATGAATCAAGATTTTTGTATCCTGTTGGCGTGTATACAATAATATCAAAGCCTATAAGATTAAACAGAACAAGAAGTATGCATTCAAAAACAGCAAATGTCTGTTTTCCTGAAGATACTATTACTATTTTAGGAATATCCTTGGTAAAGTCAAAGCTCTGAAGAATTTGCAGGAGAGCAGTTGGTATGTTAAGACCGGTTTTTATTACCAAAGGAACAATATCTCCTGGTGGAACATCGATAAATCCGCTGTCTATGACTTCCTGCATTTTATGGAATATAAGTGACTGAATGTCGTCATTCATATAATCATACTTGTTAAATTTAGAACGTCTGAGTTTTTCTATATCAATTTTCATTCCTGAATAAAAAGGAGTGTAGTTGTCGTTTGACATTATCGGTTTATAGAAAGGTATTTTACTGTAGTAAACAGAATGAGGAGACAGCTTCAGTGCTATTTCTTTATAATATGCAGCTAAATCACCTTTGTTTATACCGTTTATTTTAGCGAAAAGATTCGGGATAATGACATAGTTATCTTTTTTGTCGAATCCTGTACGGAACATTGCTTCCTGATGCCACATCAGGCCAAGCTCTTCATATGTCGTTTTAAGAGTCTGATTCTGTGACATACGGAATTGATAGTCACGGAACATCGTGGTGTCGTTATAAAGAATATTGTCAAGGGATCTTTCGGCATTGTATGCTGTGGTGGCCATTTTTGTTTTTGTAAATTTTTCAGGGAACGGCATTCCTACAGCGGAATTCGGACGTTCTATTATCTGAAGATTTTTAATACCTGACGAATTCAAAAGACTGAGAACGGATTTGTCAGGAGAAAAATACAAAACATCAATGCCTGTCTGTGACATTACATTTAAAAATGTGATTTCAATAGGACCTGCTGTTCCGTAGTACATGATTACAGGAAGATCACTGTTAAAAAAGTCAACCCCTGAAGTAAATTTTTTAATCCATACAAGAAGCTGTACAGCGGTGTTGTAGAGATTATTTGTATTAAACGAATTTATTGCATCGATAAATGCTTTTTGTGCAAGCAAGGTTCTGTCGTTTCTGTCTTTGATAGAAATTTTTGCGGCAAAGAGATTTATCATAGTCATATCATTTGTTTTCTGAATCGAATAATAGTCAGATGCTTCTGTATATGTTGGTTTTTTTAATTCCTGTAAAAATATCAGGGGTTTGTTCTTTTTAGGAAACTCATCCTTGATGGTGAAGAGCATGTTTTTATAAAGGATTTCATCGTCAAAGCCTATATATGCCATGAAATATACAGGAATAGTTGTGTCTGTGCACAGCAGTCTTGTTTTTCTGTCTTCGAGTGTCGTCAGAAGCTCTTTTTCCATTGTTTCATGTGTGGTCTGAAGGTATTTTACCATCGTCTGTGCCGGACGGCTTATTATTTCATTTACCTTTGTAGCCTGTGTAAGTGCTGAAATATTAATCTTGCCGAATTCTATGTTCAGAGGAACAAATATATTTCCCTGAACAAGTGATGAATATTTTGAGGAGGGATCAACAGAAAGATAGTTTGAATCACTTGTATAATTTACATATGTGACCTTACAATCCATTTTACTAAGTATATACAGCCAGTAAATTTCTGATTTTGAAATTTCACCTATATAAAGTATATTTGTAAGCCTGTATGTTGAATATCTTATAAACCAGCATATAAACTTCAGAAATATGTTTTTTACAGCATTTGCTGATGAAGCTGTACTTTTGATATCGTCAATAATACTGCATATTATTGACGAAACCTGTGCAGGTGTTTTTCCGCTGCCTATCTTGCTCAGCTCAAGCAGTTTTGACAGCTGAAGCTTCTGGAGAATACCGGTGATTGAAGCTTCGTTAAGCTCCTGTGACACATCGGCAATAGAAGATAATTTTGAAACCTCGGGATTTGACGGATTTGGAATTGGTTTATCAATAAATACTCCGTCTGATTTAGTTTTGGCATATAAATCAATAAGCGTTCTTTCAAATGATTTTTGATCAGTATAGCCTACATATCTGATGAAATTTGATGAACTTGCTGATATTTGTGATACTGGTTGTTTTGGAACAGCTGATGGTATCGGTGTAGACGGACTATCAGTATTATTATCACGATTATTGCCAAATTTAATTGCCAAACTTGTTCACCTCTTAATTAAATTTTTTACTGCCTGTAAATGATAAAAAAGCAGTATACATATAGTTCAATTATAACAATTCAATGAATAAATGTCAAGAAATAAAAAACTAATAATATGGTGGTCAGGTATTTTCAAAATTATTATTATGTGATATACTTTTAAATGAGGAGTGATATAAAATTGACTTATTATGAGCGTGCAAAAGCATATTTAAAAGAGATACTTGCTTCACTTAAAACATTGATGTTCTGGCTATGTATCGGTCTGATAACAGGTGCTTTGGTAGGAATAGTAGGCGTTGCATTTCATTATTCCATAGATATTCTTTCAGAGTTCAGACGTGAAAACACATGGGTGTTATTTTTTTTGCCGCTTGGCGGACTTGCAATAGTATATTTATATAACTTTGCAGGAATGGAAAATGATAAGGGAACAAATGCTGTAATTTTAGCTGTTCGTGAGGATGAGGTTCTTCCGCTCAGAACATTTCTTGTTATTTTTGTAAGTACTGTGATAACTCATTTTCTTGGAGGCTCCGCAGGGCGTGAGGGTGCTGCATTGCAGATAGGCGGAAGCATTGCGGCCAAAGAGGGGCGAATTCTTAAGTTTGATGAAAAAGAAAAGAAAATTCTTGTTATGTGCGGTATGAGTGCGTGTTTTTCAGCATTGTTCGGAACGCCTGTTACCGCAGCAATTTTTTCAATGGAGGTCATAAGCGTCGGAATCATGCATTACAGTGCAATTATTCCATGCGTTATTTCATCTATTACGGCATTTCAGATTTCGGAAATGCTCGGGGTTCAGCCTACATCATTCAATATAATGATGGTTCCTGAAATGGATACAAATATGATAATAAAAATAATTCCTTTTGCTGTTGTATGTGCATTTGTATGCAGGCTGTTCTGCCTTGTCATTCAGAAGGTAAAGCGTGCGTTTGAAAAATTTATAAAGAATAAATATCTTAGAGTTGTTACGGGCGCAGTAATAGTAATCATTATGACACTTATTTCAGGAGATCAGATGTTTAACGGTGGGGGTGGGGATGTAATTGCGGAAAGCTTTAAAAGCCGGGCGCATTTTTACATATTTGCTGTCAAATTGATTTTTACAGCAGTCACACTCGGCTGTGGGTTTAAAGGCGGAGAAATAATACCTGCTTTTTTTGTAGGTTCAACATTTGGTAGCTTCGCTTCGGAATTTTTCGGGATAAATTATTCTTTCGGTGCAGGAATAGGGTTGATTGCGTTATTCTGCGGAGCAACCAACTGTCCGGTTACAGCAATACTTATGAGCATTGAATTGTTCGGAGCAAAGTCTTTTCCGTTTTTCGCACTTGTATGCGGAATATCATATCTTATTTCGGGCGACACCGGATTATATGGTGAGCAGAAAATCATGTATTCGAGAATAAGGCCTGAGTTTGTAAATAAAAAGATAAAAAAGCCGCGTAAATAAAATAATTATTTTTTCAGAACAAGTATTGTAATTCCGTTATTAAGCCCTAGAATTTTACCCTGTATGCGTGGATGCTTAAGATCTGTGCGGACATATTTTAAAATTTTGTCACCACTATGAAACCCGTGAATGACTTCTATTTCGTCAGTGTCTTTTTTACAGTTTTTAAGCACTGTCTGAATCTGACACTTTGCCTGGATAACAGGCATATCGTGAAGATCTATAGAAATACGTTTCATATCTGATTCCTCTTGCTCTGAAGCGTTCTAAATTCCTCGGCAAGTGCAACCGCATCACTGTAATCGGAAAGACTGTAGCATCTGGCACGGAATGCGGCTGCTCCGTACATTCCTGTAAGATACCATGCTGCATGCTTTCTTGCCTCACGCATGGCTATATGTTCAGGTTTATCCTCGAGTGCAAGTCTTATGTGATAGAGCATGGTATCAATTCTATTATCAATTTCAGGAGTGACGAATTTTTCGTTTTCGAAATATGATTCAATTTCTTTGAAAATCCATGGATTTCCGTATGAAGCACGTCCTATCATAACAAGGTCACAGCCTGTAAAGATGTACATATTCAGACAGTCTTCAAGAGAGGCAACGTCACCGTTTCCTATTACGGGAACCGAAACATTTTCCTTTACGGCTTTTATTATATTGATATCGGATTTTCCGCTGTACATCTGTGTTTTAGTACGGCCATGAACAGTAATGGCAGCGGCGCCCGCCTTTTCCATTGCAATTGCAAATTCGACGGCATTTACATGCTCATCATCCCAGCCCTTTCTTATTTTTACGGTAACAGGAACACGCGATTCTGAAATTGCCGCCTTCACTATTTCAGCGGCAAGTACTGTGTCCTTCATCAGTGCACATCCTGACCCGTTGCCTGCCACCTTTGGCACAGGACATCCCATGTTTATATCAATTATATCCGGGTCATACTGACTGCATATTTTTACGGCTTTTGCAATAAAGTCGGGCTCGCTTCCGAAAAGCTGCAGGGCACACGGACGTTCGTGCTCTGTTATTCTACATAATTCTTCGGTTTTACGGTCATTGTAGCACAGTCCTTTGGCGGAAATAAGCTCACTGACAGTATAACAGGCACCGAATTCACGGTTAATAATTCTGTATGCCCTGTCTGCCACACCTGCCATCGGTGCCAGAGCGGCTGTTTTTTTTATTTTTACATCGCCGATTTTTATATAATCCATTTATAAAATCCTCTCGTTAATCTGATCTAAATAATTTTATCATAAAATAAAAAAAAATAATAGTCTTTTAAAAGAAAATTTGGTATAATAGAAAGGATGGCTAAAAAATAAGGTTTAACAGATTGATGCACACTGAGTATGCGTTTCAGCAGGTTTTAAACCGGTTTAAAGGAGGAAATATTATATGAAAATGCTGGCCATTGATGGCAACAGTATAATTAACCGTGCATTTTACGGAATCAAGCTGTTGTCAAACAAAAAAGGGGTTTTTACAAATGCAGTCACTGGTTTTATGAATATATACCTTAAAGAAGCAGAGATTGTCAGACCGGACTTTACGGTTGTTGCATTTGATTTAAAAGCGCCTACATTCAGACATAAAGCTGTTGCAACGTATAAAGCAAACAGAAAAGGCATGCCTGAAGAACTTGCCCAGCAGCTTCCGCTGGTAAAACAGCTGCTGAAAGGACTTGGAATAAAAATCATCGAATGTGAAGGCTATGAGGCCGATGATGTTCTGGGAACACTGTCTGCAATATGCAGTGAAACAAGAAATCAATGTGTATTACTTACAGGTGACAGAGATAATCTGCAGCTGATAAATGAAAATGTTATTGTCAGACTTGTGACAAACAAGGAAACAATAATTTATGACGAAAGCAGATTTAAAGAGGATTATGGGTTTGAGCCTGTAAATCTTATTGATATGAAAGCACTGATGGGAGACAGCTCTGACAATATTTCAGGGGTTGCAGGTATAGGAGAAAAGACTGCAACCACATTGATAAGAGAGTTTAAAACGATTGAATCGCTTTACAACTCACTTGAAACCGCAGGTGTGACAAAGTCAGTATATAACAAGCTTTTAACCGGAAAGGAAGCTGCAAACCAGAGCAAATGGCTTGCAACCATTTGCAAAGAAGCACCTCTAAGTCATGATATAAGCAGTTACCATGCAGAATCTCCTGACAAAGCGGCAGTCAGCTCTTTATTGACTGAGCTTGAAATGTTCAGGCTTCTTGAAAGACTGAATCTTGAGCCGTCAGCAGTCAGTGAGGGCGGAACCGAAGAGAAACCACAGGAACCTTTTGAAATAAAAAAATATGAAATAGCGGAACTTGATAATGACGGGCTGAAAAAAATAATCAGATCACAGCAGGCATACTTTTTATTTGATCATGAGTCAGAAAAAATAAAAATATATGCAGATGACAATATTTTTATTTCTGAAAATAAAGACAAGATTATTGATTTCTTAAGCTCCGATATTAAAAAATATACGTTTGATGCAAAGCCTGCATTCAGATTTGCATTCAAAAACAAAAGTATTCTTAACGGTATGCATTTTGATGCTCTTATAGCGGCCTATCTTCTTAACCCTCTCTCCACAGAATATACAATAAAAAACCTTTGCGCAGTTTATGATGTACCGTACAATTTATACGCACAGCAGGATGAAGAAAATGCAGAGATATTATGCATCCCTGTGCTGTGTGATACTCTGTGTGCCTTGATAGAAAGCTCCGAAATGCACAATCTCCTTTACAATATCGAACAGCCTCTTACGGAGGTTCTGGCTTCAATGGAGCATACAGGCATAAGGACAGATACGGAAGGCGTAAAGGAATTTGGCGAAAAGCTTGATGAAGATATAGATTTTTATAAATCAGAAATATACAGACTTTCGGGAAGGGAATTTAATATTTCTTCACCGAAACAGCTTGGAGAAATATTATTTACAGACCTTAAGCTTCCGGCAAAAAAGAAAACAAAGAGCGGTTATTCGACAAATGCCGATGTGCTTGAAGAATTAAGAGCGCACCATCCTATAATAGAATATATACTCCAGTACAGACAACTTACAAAATTAAAATCAACATATGTAGACGGACTTTTAAAAACAGTATCTGAGGACGGCAGAATCCACACGGTTTTCAAACAGACAGAAACAAGGACCGGCAGAATATCATCAACAGAGCCTAACATGCAGAATATCCCGGTAAGAACAGAGCGCGGACGTGAAATGAGAAAGTTTTTCACTGCGGATACCGGAAAAATACTTCTTGACGCCGATTACAGCCAGATAGAGCTCAGAATAATGGCACATATATGTGACGATAAAAATATGCAGCAGGCGTTTAAGGATGAAACTGATATTCACACAGTTACTGCTTCACAGGTATTCAATATGCCCGTTGAAATGGTTACAGGTTCAATGAGAAGTGCAGCAAAGGCTGTTAATTTCGGAATAATTTACGGAATAGGCGCATTTTCATTATCAAAGGACATAAATGTTACGGTTTCTCAGGCAGATCAGTATATAAAGAGTTATTTGAAAAATTATCCTAAAGTCGAAGAATTTATGAAAAATACAGTGGATTTTGCAAAACAAAACGGCTATGTAACGACGATATTCGGAAGACGGAGAAATATTCCTGAGCTCAGCTCGTCAAATAAGATTCTTCAGTCTGCAGGCAAGCGGATAGCTATGAATACACCTGTTCAGGGTTCCGCAGCTGATATAATAAAAATTGCAATGGTCAGAGTATACAAACGCCTTCAGGAAGAAAAACTCAGTGCCAGACTTATTCTTCAGGTACACGATGAACTTATTGTAGAAGCTGATAACAGTGACGCACAGCGTGCCGGACAGATTCTTTCCGAGGAAATGACAAATGCAGTTAAGCTGAGAGTTCCACTTATTGCAGAAGTTAATGAAGGTGAAACATGGTATGACGCAAAAGGTTAAAATAAAAACTGCTGTTCCTGAGGACGCTCTTTTAATGGCACATGCTGATTCACGGATTTTCAGGAATTCGTGGAATCTGAAATCATTTGCCGACAGCATTGGAAATGAAAGAGAAATAGTGCTTTCAGCATTTTGCGGGGACAGTGAAGAGTTTGCGGGATATGCAGCAGTGTCATATATTTTTGATGAGGCCAATATAAACAGAATAGCCGTTGTCCCGGAGTACAGAGGAAATAAGCTGGGTGCTGCCATGCTTGATGAAATAGAAAAATACCTGCCTGATGAGGTTACGGTACTTAATCTTGAGGTTCGTCAGAGTAACAGCTATGCGATTGATATGTACAGATCATCCGGATACTATATTGTCGGAACAAGAAAAAAGTTTTACAGGGATCCGGATGAGGATGCATTACTTATGACTAAACGAAAGGTATGATCAGTAAAATGTTAGTATTAGGAATAGAAAGCTCATGCGATGAAACCGCAGCGAGCGTTTCCGAAAACGGTATAAATATACTGTCATCTGTTATTTCAACGCAGATAGAGGAGCATAAAAAATTCGGCGGTGTAGTACCTGAAATAGCTTCGAGACGACACAGTGAAAATATCCTTGCCGTTGTGAGAGAGGCTCTGGAGAAGGCAGATAAAAGGCTGGATGATATTGATGCAATGGCTGTGACATATGCCCCGGGTCTTATAGGCGCATTGCTTGTCGGAGTAAGCTTTGCCAAAGGACTTGCAATGGCATCGGGAAAACCGCTTGTCCCTGTTCATCACATATCCGGTCATATTGCAGCCAACTATATAGCCCATCATGAGCTTAAGCCTCCTTACCTTTGCCTTGTCGCAAGCGGAGGACACAGCAACATCATTGAAGTTATTTCATATACAGAATTCAGGGTAATAGGAAGAACAAGAGACGATGCTGCAGGTGAGTGCTTTGACAAGTGTGCAAGAGCCCTTGGATTTCCTTATCCGGGAGGCGTACATATTGATAAGGCTTCTTCTCTGGGAAATCCTTCGGCATATAAGCTGCCCGTTCCAAGAGTTGCGGGAGGCGAATATGATTTCAGTTTCTCGGGACTTAAAACGGCAGTTATCAATATGGTTCACAATGCAGATCAGAAAGGTGAAAGTATAAACACAAATGATATGGCAGCTTCCGTTCAGAAAATAATTTCTGATGTTCTTACCGACAGACTGATATCTGCAGCAAAAGCCACAGGCTATAAAAAAATTGCATTGGCCGGAGGCGTTTCCGCAAATTCCGGAGTCAGAAATGCACTGTCAGATGCGTGTAATGAAAACGGATTTGAACTGTACATGCCCCCATTTTCATTATGCGGTGACAATGCCGCAATGATTGCATGTCAGGGATATTTTAATTATATGGCAGGAATTACTGCTGACGAAAGCCTTAATGCCATAGCGACACTTTCCATAGAAAAAATATCCGTCTGATTGTGTTCATTTTCTGATAAATTTTTTTTCTATTGACATCCGTGTCTAGAAATATTATAATATAATTGTTTATGAAATTTTTGATTAATGAAAATTTCAGCAATAAATAAACAAAAATACAGGAGGATTCATAAATATGTCATTGACAAAAAACCCTAATGTCTTAAAGTGGGTAGACGAAATGGTTGCCCTTACACAGCCTGATGAAGTGGTATGGATTGACGGTAGTGATGAGCAGATCGCTGCTTTAACAAAAGAAGCAATCTCCACAGGAGAAATGATGGAGCTTAATCAGGAAAAGCTGCCAGGATGTTTATATCACAGAACACTTGCTAACGACGTTGCCAGAGTAGAGGACAGAACATTTATCTGTACATCAGAAAAAGAAGATGCAGGTCCGACAAATAACTGGTGCGCTCCTGAAGAAATGTATGCAAAGCTCAGACCTATGTACAGCGGAGTTATGAAGGGCAGAACTATGTATGTCATTCCTTATTCTATGGGTCCTATCGGCTCACCTCTTGCAAAAGTTGGTGTAGAAGTTTCTGATTCAATATATGTTGTACTTAATATGAACATTATGACCAGAATGGGAAAATCAGCGTTTGAAAATCTCGGAGATACATCAAACGACTTTGTTCGCGGTCTTCATTCAAAGGCTGATGTTGACCCTGAGAACAGATATATCTGTCATTTCCCTGAAGACAATACAATATGGTCAATAAATTCAGCTTATGGCGGAAACGTTCTTCTCGGAAAGAAATGCTTTGCTCTCAGAATTGCTTCATATCAGGGCAAAAAAGAAAGCTGGATGGCTGAGCATATGCTTATCCTCGGAATCAAAAAGCCTGACGGAGAGGTTAAGTATATTACAGCAGCATTCCCATCTGCATGTGGCAAGACAAACCTTGCAATGCTTATTCCGCCTGAGGGATACCGTAAGGATGGTTATGAAGTATTCACAGTCGGTGATGATATTGCTTGGATGAAGCAGGGCGCTGACGGAAGACTTTATGCTATAAATCCTGAAAACGGATTCTTTGGCGTTGCTCCGGGAACAAATGAAAATTCAAACTTCAATGCTCTTGAATCAACAAAGAAAAATACTATTTTCACAAACGTTGCTCTTAATAATGACGATAACACAGTATGGTGGGAAAAGCTTGACAAGAACCCTCCGGTAAATGCAACAGAGTGGAAGGGCACAAAGGTAAACGGTCCTGAATACATGGCAGCAGGAAACAATCTTGCACATCCGAACTCAAGATTTACAGCTCCTGCTACAAACTGCCCATGCATTTCACCTGAATTTAACAATCCTAACGGTGTTCCTGTTTCAGCAATTATTTTCGGCGGAAGACGTTCAAAGACAACTCCGCTTGTATATCAGTCATTTGACTGGGCGCACGGAACATTTATCGGTTCAGCTGTTTCATCAGAAACAACAGCAGCTGCAACAGGTGCTGTCGGCGTTCTCAGACATGATCCAATGGCAATGAAACCATTCTGCGGATATCACATGGGTGATTACTGGGCTCATTGGCTTGAAATGGGTGAACAGCTAGGCGACAAAGCTCCTAAGATATTTAATGTAAACTGGTTCAAGACAGACGATGAAGGCAACTTTATCTGGCCTGGCTTCGGAGATAATATGAGAGTTCTTGACTGGATTATCAAACGTTGCGAAGACAAGGTTGATGCTGTTGAGACTGCTATAGGATATCTGCCTAAGGCATCAGATATTAACATTGAAGGTCTTGAAGATGAAATCACACCTGAGGTTCTTGATGAGCTTCTGGCTGTTGACAATAATCTCTGGAAGAACGAAGTAGAAGACCTGAGAGAATTCTACAAAGAATTCGGCGACAGACTTCCTAAGAAGATTACAGAAGAACTTGATGCTCTTGAGAGCAGAATTAATAAATAATAAAAATAAAACCGGCAGGCTGAAAAATCAGTCTGCCGGTTTCTTATATACGATAATTATTCTTCTTCATCTTCCTGATCTGTTTCAGGCTGTACGATTCTGATCTGGATTTTAATGATTTTCTGCACGCTTTTTTCAAGTATTTTTATTTCCAGACAACTGAACTGAACGATTTCATTGAGTTCCGGAATATGGCCTATTATCTCCATTATCCATCCGCTTACTGTATTGGCGTTTGAAGTTATAAAGTTCTCAGGCATATTAAGTGCATTAAGCATTTCATCAATGGTAAGCTCTCCGGATGCCTCATAAAGATTTTCATTAATTTTATTTATAGGAGAAATTATCTCATCATCCTCATCGTATATTTCACCGACAAGCTCTTCTATGATATCTTCCATAGTGATTATACCCTTTGTTCCTCCGTACTGATCAAGAACAACAGACATATGTGTTTTTGAACGCTGCATTTCATGGAGAGCATCGTTTATAAGCTTGAATTCCGATATAAAAACAACATTTTGTACTATTGAATTTATATCGGTACCGTTTTCCGAAATCAGTTTAAAAAAATCCTTCTGCGTTATTATACCGATGATATTATCGAGATTTTTCTCATAGACAGGAAGCCGGGAAAACATTTCATCGAGAAATACTTTTTTTATTTCATCAATAGTCATGTTTATTTCTATTCCGATTACCTTTACTCTTGGAATGAGTATCTCGCTTACATTTGTTTCATCAAAGTCAAGGGCACTTCTTACAAGATTGCTTTCGGATTCTTCAAGGACACCCTCTTCTTCAATTTCATCAATTATGTATTTCAGTTCGTCTTCTGTTACAGTAGGTACCTTTTCAGAGCTCTTATAAATAAGAGATGTCAGCTTTTTAATGGACGTAAATATAATAACAAGAGGAGTAAGTATAGTAATTATCAATGACAGTGGATCAACAAATAAAAAAGCAAATTTCTCGGCATTTTCTTTTGCAAAGCTTTTAGGCATTATTTCTCCGAATGTCAGTACTACTAAGGTCATTACTACTGTGGATATTCCAACGCCTTTAGCTCCTAACAGATCGGTAAAAAGTACGGTACTTATAGATGTCGATGCAATATTTACTATATTATTGCCTATGAGAATTGCGGTGAGAGCTTTGTCAAATTTTTCAGTTATTAAAAGTACTTTTTTTGCTTTTATATTTCCCTGAGAAACGTAATTTTTCAGCCTTACCTTGTTTATAGTTGAAAATGCTGTTTCACAGCTTGAAAACATTGCAGAAAAACTGATAAGAATAACGATAAAAATAACGTTTAACATATATACCTCGCTTTAATAAAATTTAAAATATATACTATATATTATCATATAAAAATAATATATTCAAGGTCTAGATAAAAATATAGTGATTCTATATAAAAACATGATATAATATATATTCCTTTCTGAAATTTTAACGCGATTTTGTAATAAATCACAATCTTAAAAAATTGTGTTGAAAAAAAAAATAAATATGTTATCATTTAAATGTATAGTTATATATTATATTACTAAATTACATATAGGGTTTATCATCCGCATGAATATAATTTAAAGTTAAGCTTAAAAATATGCTCGAATATGTTTGCGGTGTTTACCGTGAACATTGCACATATAATAAATATCCGGTATTTTTGTTTTGTAAGCTGCACGATATAAAAGTGTACTTTTGAAACAGTATTTTTAAAATGAGAAAAAAAGTATAATAAAAATACGTAATAAGTATTTATTAATATTCGGGAAATATATTGACTTTTTGTCATTAATGAAATATAATTAATACGTGTGGTAGGCGTTTCAACAGTAGCAGTAATAAAAATTTTTAATGTAATCTTCCTGCTTGATTATATTCAACAATTTTGTTTATTTTATTTTATAATATTTTACAAAAAGTTGGAGAGAGGGTTGACTTTGCATTAAACATAAAATATAATTAATCTATATGAAAATAGAATATTTATGTTTATTTGTTTGAAGTATTACATCTTTTTCTAAGTAATACAATGGTTTATGAGATTTAGAGTGTAAAGTGCAGATGCCTTAGGGCTATCAGTCGGAGATTTCGAAAAATTTAATTTACTGGGAGGATTATTTATGAAGTTCAATAAAATAGTGGCTTGTGCAGCCGCATTAGCGTGTTCAGTTTCTATGCTTGGAGCAATGTCAGTTTCAGCAGCAGATTCAAATCTGACTTTAGCAGTTGGTTCAGTAGAAATAGAGTCCGGAGATAACTTTACTGTTGACATCAGCATTAAAAATGTACCTACAAGTGGTATTGCAGGTCTTGATTTTGCTATTAAATATGATTCAAGCGCAATTAAAGTAAACTCAGTAACAGAAGGCACTGCCTCAAAAACAAATGATTTACAGCCGGAAGGATTGTCTTCAAATCTTTCTACAAATATTTCAAATGGTGAAATAGGCGTTCTCTGGGCTACCGGACAGATAAAGACAAATGATTCATGGATAAAAAAAGACGGAGTTCTTCTCACACTCGAATGCACAGCTCTTACATTAGAAGAGGGAGATTCCACATCTATTCAGATAGTACCTGTTTCAAGAAAAGATTCTTCAATTGACGCTGTTGGTGACGGACTTAAAGTATTCAGCCCTCAGATATCAGCAGGTAAGGTTGCTGTCGAATCAGCTACAGCTGATATACTGTACGGTGATGTAAATGAAGATAACGTAGTAGATATCACAGATCTTACAACTCTTGGTCTTTATCTGCTCGGCGATAAAACGTTATCAGAAGCTCAGTTAAAGAAAGCTGACGTAGTTTTGAATGGTTCCGTTAATCTTGCTGACCTCGCTACACTTAAGCAGTATATAATGAAAGATCCTATCAAGCTTGGTACTCCTGCATAATAATATTACATAATATCAGCGTAATCAGTAACCGTGAAGTGATGTCGACTGTTCCTCATATAGTTTACAGCACAGGTTTAATCACAAAATAAATCTGTGTTTAAAAAAATACAGTAATTAATAGATTTAGGATGAAGTTTTTAGGTAAGTAATATAATAAAGGATGAATCAAAACGGTCCTTTGATTATATAAAAAATTAAATGGAGGGAAAAAATGAAAGCTAAAAGATTTATTTCAGGTGTGATCGCTTTAGCAGTATCATCAGTAACTATGGTATCAGGATTTGTTTCAGCAGCTGATGGTGCAAATGTTTTGCTAAAGGGTGAGCACATTGAAAAAACAGCAGGATCATCATTTGAGCTGGACATTGATTTATCAAAGCTTGCAGGTGAAGCCGCTCAGGGCTTTTCAGGTTGTGAATTTGCAATCACATATAATCCTGCTAAAATTCAGAATGTTAAGATAACAGAAGGAAAAGTTTTGAGTTCAACAGGTGCCACAGCAGCTGAGCTTGATAAGTCATCAACCATTAAAGATGAAATTACGATGGTAAACAGTGGCAGCTATAATTGTTTTGATTACAATATAGTTGAAAAAGAGGGTAAGGATACTACAGTAGCTTTGTTATGGTGCACAGGTCTTGATTCCTCGAAGTACTGGGCAAAGGGAACAGGAACTCTTCTTACAGTGAGCGGTACAGTTTACAAAGATGCAACAGAGGGCGAAGAGATTCCGATAAACATTGTACCAATTGATCGTGATGGCAACAAGGATCTTATTTTCGGATACATAGACGGTACAATCGATAAAGTTTATTCTGCAGCTGTTGAACAGAATGGTCTTATCAAGGTAGTAAAGGATACTCCTGACACCAGCAAGATTTTATGGGGAGATGTAAACGACAATAAGGTTGTAAGTGCATCAGACCTTGTAGCTATGGTACAGTTTATTCTTGATCCTGAAAAGGCAAATCTGACAGATCAGGGCAAGAAAAACGGTAACCTGTATCAGGGAGATAAAAACACAGATCTGACATCAGACGAAATTCTTAACGCACAGGATTTATTCCTTCTGAAGGCATACCTGCTTGAGGATCTTTCGGATGAACAGTTACCAATTATGGACATGACAAGTTTAAATAAAAAATAATAACAGAACATTATTAAATTAATTTGACAGTGTTTTAAGGCATTCCAAGCTCTGAATGAATAATTGGAATTTATATTCATTCAGTTTGCTTGGTTTGTATTCTTATCAGTAAACATAAATATCAAAATACTGATAAAATATGCCGTGTTTTGATATGGCATTGTAGTAAAGGTTTAAATTCACTAAAAATAAATGAAGTGATTAAACAGAAAGGAAAAGAATGATGAAAAGAGTTATTTCATTAATGACGTCATTAATGATGATGGCATCGTTAATCGGTGGTTCTGTTGTTCCCAATACAGCAGTTTCCGCAGCGGCTGAACAGCCAGTGTTCTCGCTGGAAGATACATCAGTACTTAATGGCGTTAAAAAAACATCAGTGCCTGTCAAAGTGACCAGTACAGACTTGGCAGCGATGATTGTTTCATTGGAAATTTCATCTGATAAGGATGGGGAAGAAGCTCCGGTTATATCAGGAGTAAGAGAAGGTCAGATACCTTCAGTCCAGACAAATTCCGATATAAAAGCAGAAAACAAAAGAAGCTTTTTATGGAATTCTGTAGATGGTACAGGTAAGGCATTTGAAAATGCTACTATCGCTTATGTTGATGTAATACTTCCTGATTCAGCTGTATCAGGTTCAAGCTATACATTGACAGCAACAAAGACTGACCCTTCTAATGAAGCAAAAGATGAGGGATATGTTTTCTCAGAAAACAGCAAATTATCTGCTAAGATAAATGTTGTTGATCCTGTAGCAGTAAAGGGCTTCATAACAAACATGAATGACCAGGATGTTAAGGCAGGAAATGTTGTAGCAGTTCCTATGACAATTGAATGCCCTACAGATATTGCTGCATTAGTAGCAAAGTTCTCTGTAGATAACGGTGCAACAATAAAAGGTTTTGTTACATCAAATACAACATTAAATCAGTCACTTTATCAGTCATCAAAGTCTAATCCGGGATTGATTCTCTGGGGACCTAAGACTGATGGTACAGGTGAAAGCTTTAAGACTGCAAAAACATTTGTTACAGTTTTAGTACAGGTTCCTAGTGATGCTGTAGCAGGTACAAAGTACACCGTAAGCTTAGATAAAATTGATACTTCATCTGCAGATCAGGATTATCTTGAACCTGAAAAATATGCAAGTGCAGTTCTTACAGTTGTAGAAGATAAAATAACAGACGGACTTTCACTTGAGATCGGTTCAGCTAATGTTAAAGCTGCTCAGAAAACAGCAAAGGTTCCTGTATATGTATCATACACAACAGCTAATGAAGGTATTGCAGCTGTTATAGCTAAATTCCAGGTTACAAACAAGGACAACAAGAAGGCTGAAATTACATCTATCGAAGCAGGTAGTGCTGCTGCTGATGGTCAGTTCCAGAATTCTGTAAGTGTTCCTGAAAAAGCACTCTGGAATACAAACAACGCTAAAAACAAGTCATTCGCAATAAAGGAAAATGGTGAAAAACCTGTTCTCTTTATACTCAACGTTAAACTTCCTGAAGATATGGTAGTTGGCGACGAATTCGTTGTAAGTACTATTAATGGTTCACTTGATATCGTTGATGAAAATCAGGTAAATCTTTTAGCAGCTGAAACAGCTGGTAAAATCGTAGTAGTTGACGAAGAATCAATCACAGACGGCTACAAGATTTCAATGGAAAGCAAGAATGTAACTGCATCAGCAAAAACTCTTACAGTTGACGTTCCTGTATATCTTGATGGTGCAAAATTAAATACATTTACCGGAGCATTTAAGGTAAGCGGCGGTGCAACAATCAAGTCAATTACAAGTAAAGCTTATGGAAATGGAATTACATTTGGTAAAGATAATGCAAACCGTATAATCTGGCAGGGTGCAGATGGTAACGATACAGAATTTACAACAGCTGAAGCATTTGTTGTAGTTACTGTAGAAATTCCAGCAGCTCTTGCAGTGGCTGGAAATACATTTGTAGTATCTGTAGATGGTACTGTTGATTCTGCAAATGCAGATCGTGTAACAGTATATCCAACAGAACCATATGGCACAGGCGTTATCACATTAAAGGCAACTCCAGAAACACCTAAGACAGATATGGGCATGATAATCGGCAGTGCAACAGCTGCTCCAGGCGAAATAGTTACTATTCCTGTAAACGTAGATGTTAAAAACCTCCGTGTACTTGATGGTAAATTTACAATCGCTGATGAATACAAAGATTATGCTTCAATAGTTTCAATCAAAAATATAGCAAAAGCTGACGGCGCTACAGTATCTGAAAGCAAAAAGAATCCAGGCGGTTTCCTCTGGACAATTGACGCTTCAGAAATGGGAATGGACTTCACTTATGATACTGACTTTATTGAACTGAAAGTTAAGGTTGCTGAAAATGCACCATCAGGTAAGATCAATGTAGGTTTTGAAGGTGAAGGTGTAACAACAGTTGGTGTTGAAAATGCAGAGGCTGTTATTTCAACATTAACACCTGGTGTTATTACTGTAGAATCAATAGTAACAACAAGCTCAGATGTAACATCAGTAAGCTCAGATGTAACAACAGTAAGCTCAGATGTAACATCAGTAAGCACTGAAGAATCAACAGTAAGCTCAGAAGTAACATCAGTAAGCACTGAAGAATCAACAGTAAGCTCAGAAGTAACATCAGTAAGCTCAGAAGTAACATCAGTAAGCACTGAAGAATCAACAGTGAGCTCAGAAGTAACATCAGTAAGTTCATCAACTAGCAGTTCAGTAACACAGCCATCAATTCCTGATGTAAGTGCTATTGTTGATTATACCGGAAAGGTTACTGAAGCAATTGGCACAGATGTTACATTAGTAGGTGACGGATTTGAAGTAAAGGCAGAAAAGGTTTCAGCTAATAAGGGCGATAAGAAAGCTAATGTCAAGGTAGATCTCGCTGGATTTAATGGCGCAGATGAACACTTTGAATATGCATCACTTAAATTTGACCTTCCTGAAGGATTCAAGATTGTTGGATGCGAAACTACAAACAGTTCAATCATGAAAGCTGCTTCAGCAATTAAGGTTGTTGATGGCAATATTGTTGAATTGTCACTCGTAAATACTTATGATTTTGATGCAACTAAGGGATTCTTAACATTAGAAATTGAAATACCAGAAACAGCAGCAGCTGGCGAGTATGAAGTTAAATTTGTCGCTCTTAACTCTTCATTCAGAAAAGTTATAGCTACAAGTGCAGCAGATGATTCAATAGTTGCTACAACAGCAAAGATTTCAAACGTAACATATTCAGATGGTTCTATCACAATCATTCCTGCTACAGTAGTAAGCAAGAAGATTGCTGAGGGAAGCTTCAAGGTTACAAACCCAACAACAGAGTTCTATTATTCACATGCTGATAAGTTCGATCTCACAGGTCTTAAGGTTACTGTAGATGTTGTTACAACATACAGTGACGGAACAACATCAACTGTAACAATTGATGTAACAGATAAGATTGCACTTGCTGGTAATGCAACACCTGCTACAACATACACTGGTAAGGCATTTAAATATGCAATCGGTCTTGTATTTACAGATGCAGAGTTAGCAGCAGAAGGCGTAGTTGCTGGTTCATTTGATGCATTTATTGGTCAGATGGGTGATATTACACTTGATCATACTGTTGACGTTGTTGACTCAACAGTAATACTCAGAGAAGCAGCTCAGAATATGATGAAAAAATCAATGCTTGGAGAAGTACTTGATGAAGTAAAGAATACATTAGAAGATGGATTGTATGAATCGGCAGGAGCAACAACTCTTGAAGAATTTATGCTCTTCCTTGGTAATGTTTATGCAGCTGATGAACTTGATGTAGTTGACTCAACATTAGTATTAAGATTCGCTGCAGCTTCTGTAGTAGCAGATGCCAATAATGAAAAACTTGATGTGGCAGCTGAATGGACAAAATTATTTTCAAATAAATAATTAGTTAATAAGTAGTTAATAATTAGTATATTACACAGGCATTTTACCTGTGTAATATACTAGAAAAATTGAAAGGAAATGGAATTTTATGAAGAAAATATTTAAGAAAACAATGGCTGCAGTAGCCGCAATGTCAATGGTATTAGCAGGTTCAGCATTAAATGTATCAGCAGCAGATAATACTGTAGACCTGAATATTCAGGATAAGGTTTCAGCAAAGCCAGGTGAAAAGGTTGCAGTTAAAGTTTATGTTGATGGTGATACAACATTATCATATGACTCACTTGCTATGATTATTGATCATGATCCAGCTCTTGGTCTTACTGAAAAAGATGTTGTGTCAGATCCTAAAGGTGTAAATCAAAAAGTAAATGATGGTAGCATGTTCATTCAAATCAGTTCAGCTGATGAGATTGAATTAAAAGACGGAACTGTAATTGTTACACTGAACTTTACTGTACCAGCGGATGCAGAAGCTGGTACGGAATACAAGATTTCTTGGAACGACTCCTTTAAGTTCCGTAATACAAACGTAAGTCTGTCTACTGATATAAGTCATACTTTTGATTCAGATGGAACAGCAGGTGGTTCAATAGTTGTAGAAGGCCAGGAACCAACAACATCAGAATCAACAACAACATCAGAATCAACAACAGCATCAGAATCAACAACAGCATCAGCTACAACAACAGCATCAGCTACAACATCAACATCAGCTACAACAACAACTAAGGTAACATCCTCACCTGCAACAGGAAGCAGCAGCACAGGTATTGCAGCCCTTGCAGCAACAATGGTGGCAGCAGCAGGTACAGCAGTAGTTCTTAAAAAGAAGAAAGACTAAAATAGAGGAATAATCTATACAAAACCGAATCCTCCTAGAAATAGGAGGATTCATTTTTAAAAACATAATAAAAAGAAACGAGGGTTTTTATGAAAAAATTTATAGCATTTTCATCTGCAGCAGCACTTACAGCATCAATGGTATGTGCACCTATAGCAATAGTATCAGCTGCTGATGACGTATTAACAGATACATTTGCAGTGGTTATGGAAGATCAGGCAGTGATTAAGGGCACAACTAGCGTTAAAATTCCTGTAAGCTTCAATAAAGACGTTGCATTTGCAAGCGCGGATATGAAATTCAGCACAAGCATATTCCCAAAAGGCAGATATAATCTTGCAATAAAAAGCATCGAAAGTGCATTGCCTGTTGATTCAGGAATGAGTGTTGATAAAAGCAAAGATGGCAAGGGAATAATATTCTCAAGTGCTAAAAATTACACACTTAAAAAGGGGGTTCCACTCCTTTATATAAACGCAGAAATACAGTATGACGGTGTTGCGGCTACAGATATACCAGCAGGAGCTACATTTAAAGTATCACTTGATGACTGTGATATGGCTGATGAAAACAGAGTATCATATGAATTTTCAAATCTTGCAATACAGAATATGAATTCTGTTGTTCAGGTTACACCTGAAAATAAAACAGAGAACTTTAAAGTAAAGCTTGATTCAATAGCTACAGCTTCAAAAACAGTTAAGGTTCCT
Organism: Bacillota bacterium; assembly: GCA_023458875.1. Classification (GTDB taxonomy): domain Bacteria; phylum Bacillota; class Clostridia; order Oscillospirales; family Ruminococcaceae; genus HUN007. The sequence continues at coordinate 25,405 of JAEWXO010000063.1, forward strand.
ATGTATGTAGGCGGAGAATTTGCATCATTCAGATCAGCATTTAAGGTTGACGGCGGTGCTAAGATAGTATCAATAGAAAGTAACATCGAAAGCGGTATGGAGATAGTAAGCCCGGGAATACTGTATTTAGACCAGTCAGCTTCTGATAAGTTGTTTTCAATAGATAATAAATTTGTAACTGTTACAGTTGAACTTCCTGAAGATGTACAATCAGGAGCTACATTTAATCTTTCGACTAAATTTGTAGATGCTTATCAAGGAAAAATTGATGGAAATATTTACCCATCGCAGATTTTATCATCAGTTATTACATATAGATCTGCATCTATCGGTGATTTTACAATTACAGATGTAAAACCTGTTGATAAGTTTATTGTTTCAGATTCAAAGGATCTTGATTTGTCAAAGGTTAAGCTTATCGCAACTGTAGAAGATAAGGACGGAGCAACAACAAATATTGAAGTAGCTGCCGGTAATTACTTTAAGGTAATTAAAGAAGAGGGAACTATTGCACGTACAGCAGAACTTGAATATACAGGTCCTGCAGGTAATTCAAATATAGACAATGTAGAGATTGAGTATCTTAGAGCTATGAAGGGTGACATTACTCTTGATGGTGAAATAGATGTTATCGACTCAACTATATTACTCAGAGAGGCTGCAAAAAATATAGTAAATCAATCAATACTGAAGGGTATATATGAAGACAATAAAAATCTTGAAACAGCAATTGAAAAATATGGAATAGATACAATTATAGAATTGGGCAAGAGTGCCGGAGATGTAGATGGTACAAAGGAATTAGATGTTATAGACGCAACATTAGTATTAAGATTTGCAGCTAAGGTTGAGTTAGCAAAAAATACTGGAGAAAAGCTTGATTACGCTGCTGAATGGAAAAAACTCACAAATAAATAAATACGATTTGATTAATTTTATATAACTTTTAATTCATTTATAAATACTTAAAAAATGCTGCATCTTTAAACTAAAGGTGCAGCATTAATATATAACAAAGTTATTTCCTTAAATAAATTGTATACTTTCTGAATGAATGCAATACTCGGAAATTTATTTTGAATATTACAATCAGGATCTGAAAAATACTTATTAACACATATAATTTTATGTTAATCCAAAATAGAATGCAGTTTTAAAATGGTCGTAATTTGCTTGAATAAAAGCAGATCTACGGCCATTTTTTGTATAAAATCGGAAGATTTCAATAGTATTAATACTTAATAAATTCAATTATGATTGCTATAAATTAATTGACGAATTGCAAAATAAATGATATAATAAATATAAAAATTATATCTATCAGGAGGTTAAAATGAAGACTTTAAAAAAAGCAACAGCAGCTATTACGGCATTGATGCTGGCTGTATCTGTTAATGTTTCATCAATCATTCCAGATGTAACCGTTTTCGCAGATATACCCGTTATATCAGCAGATACATCGTATAGTCAGTATACATACTATCTGAAGGTCGGTGATATTGTATTAGAGTCCGAAGAAGAATACAATAGTCTGAAAAAGTTAAGTGATTACAAAGAGGCATATAATGGGGATATAATCAGAGATGAGCTCAAAGATAAAGAAGGATTCAGAGTAGCAGAGATTCCGATTGATGTAAAGTATAATTCGGGATTTTTTACAACTATAATGGATTTTATTATTGATTCAGAACTTACATTTATAGGTTTCAAGAAAAACAGTAATGGAGTAATACAGACATTTGACGATTGTTCGATATCCACAAATGGCGTTAAAGCAATATGTATGAGAAATGCTTCTACAAATACTTATCAGACAGGCACACTCTTTACACTATTGATAGCACTTCCTGAAAAATATGATGCAGATAAAAAATATGATATAAGTATAAACGAAAAGACATTTCAGCTTTCCAAAACAACACCGTCTTCAATATGGACACGTGTGCTTGAACCAGGAGGTATTTCCACAAAAAAGACACAGTCAACGGAAATTACAACAACACAAAAACCGGAAACACCAGAATCAACTACAAAAGTGACTGTTACCGAAACAACAACAGAATTAACAACTACACAATCAACAAAGATAACATCACAGTCAGTAACAGAGCCTGTTCAGTCAACAACAAAGGTAACAACACCGTCAGTGACGGAACCCGTTCAGTCAACAACAAAGGCAACAACACAGTCAGTGACAGAACCCGTTCAGTCAACAACAAAGGCAACATCACAGTCAGTAACAGAACCTGTTCAGTCAACAACAGAAGAAACAGCACCATCAACAACGAATTTAACAAAGGTTACAACGACGCCACAAATAACTGACACATCAAAATCAACAACTACAGGAGCTGTTACAACAGCTACATCACAGACACAGGTATCAGAAACCACAACAAAAGATATTGAAATAACTGTTATAACAGATATAAATGACCTTAAAAACGACAGAGTTGATAGCAACGAAAAAATAGATATAAAAGAATATCCAGTGAAAATAAAGTGTGATGATGTTTCGGTAATTGAAGGAATGGAGATATCACCTGTCTCTGTAAAGGTTAAGGATTATAATACATATTCATATTTTCATGAAGCAGTTATAGAGTTTAAAATGAATGAAAGATTTACAATATCAGATATTCGCATGAATCCGGAAATAAAAACAGACGACACTGAATATGAAATTGATGGAAATGCAGTTTATCTGTATGGTATAGATACAACAAAGCTTTCTTCAGATACTGAACTGTTCAAATTGTTAATTAATGCAGAAGAAAACACAACGGTTGCAAAATACGATATTAAAATAAATGCCTCTGTTAAACGTGCGGTAAATTATACTGTTGAAAACGGAGTTAAAAAAGCTGTATACAAAGAACTGTCAGCCGTAAACAGCGAAGACAGCACAATAGACATAAAACAAAAATCTGTAGTAAGTAAGGATATAGTACCTGAAAGCATAATAATAACTAATCCGGATATAAAATTCTATTATTCGCATTCAGATAAAAAGATTGATTTAACAGGATTAAAAGTAACCGCGGATATAATAACAAAATATGATAACGGACAGACAATAATTAATAAAGATGTTGATATTACAGATAAGACAGATATTTCTGATGAATCAGTGCCGTCAAAGCTTTATAATAAGAGTGCGTTTAAATATGCTGTTGAGCTTATATATACGGATACAGAAACCGCACCGGAAGGTAAGAATATCGGATCATTTGATGTTATTATAGGCCAGTTGGGTGATGTCACACTTAATCATGAAGTAGATGTAGTAGATTCTACTGTAATTATCAGAGAGTCAGCAAAAAATATTATTAATTCATCAGTATTATCGGATGTACTTAAAGAATCAGAACAACAATCGGTTGCTGAATTGATTGAAATATTTGGAGAAGAAACAGTGCTTGGATTTATGAGATTTCTGTCTGATGCCTATCCGGATAAAGACGGAGAAATTGATGTAGTAGACTCAACATTGGTTTTAAGATTCGCAGCACGATCAAAAGTGGCTGATATGAACGGAGAGGAATTTAATGCTTCAGATGAATGGGGAAAGTTATTATTAAAATAAATATAAATCAGCTTATATTTAATTAAATTAAGTTATAAATTAAATTAAAAATAAGATTATGAGGAACAGCTATGCTACATGGATAACTTGTTGATATCGTTGTAAAATCATATATTTTATAATGCAGTATAATGATTAAAAACAAATAAATAATTGTATGCGAAATCATATATTTGATGACAATATGCATATTTAACTTTGACAAAATAAACAAAGTTAATACTGGCTCAAACAAGTTAATTGACAGAATGCTAAAAAATATGGTATGATAAGTTTAGCGAAAAAATATATTTATCAGGAGGTCAAATATGAAGGATTTAAAAAGAATATCTGCGGCTGTTACGGCGCTAATGTTGTTTGTATCCGGTCCACTCTCAGCAATAGATCCGCAATTAAGTATTTTTAATGCCTCAGTTATTTCAGGAGAAGTAGAAGCTACTGTACCTTTGGCAGTAGAAAATTCCGATTATGTTCTGGAAATTGCAAAAACAGTAAAACAGTATGATTCACTAAAAAATGTTTCACAGTACAGTAACGCATATTCGGATGGTAATATATCAGGAGGAAATCTTAAGCCTGAATATATAGGCCGCGAAAATAACAAAGTAATAGAAGTGCCTGTAAATATGCTTGTAAATGCAGGAGTTAATACAGGAACAATCAAGTTTGACTATGATTCCGAGCTTGAATTTATCGGATGTCTCAAGGATGACAAAGGAAGCGTTGTTTCAATTGATGCAGTAATGGATTATGGAATAAAGACAAAGAAGCTTCTTATTAACAACAATCATGGTCAGAACTGCGTACAGACCGGAGCTTTAGCAACAATGCTCTTTATGCTTCCGGATGATGTAAAAATGGATTATGAATATAAGATTAATTTCGTGGAGAATGGTTTCAATTTTGTTGCGGCTGTTCCTTTTGAAAACGTTGTAAGCGGTATTGACGGATATGCAATGGTAACATCATCATCTGATCCTGAAGAAGATCCTGATTATGTTCTTGATATAGCTGACGTAACGAAGAATTATGATTCTCTGAAAACAGTTTCACAATACGGAAATGCGTATTCAAATGATACGATAAAACCAGAATATGCAGGATATGAAAATAACAAGGTAATAGAAGTACCTGTAAATATTCTTTTAAATGCAGGAGTAAATACTGCAACAATTAAATTTGATTTTGACCCGGATCTTAAACTATTAGGATGTCTTACAGACGAAAAAGGTGTTATTGAATCTATTGATGCAATAATGGATCTGGGAATAAAAACAAAGAAATTACTTATTAACAACAACCACGGTAAAGATTGCGTTCAAACAGGTACATTGGCTACATTGCTTTTCATCCTGCCACAGGATGTAAAAATGGATTATAAATACAATGTATCCTTTGTTGAAAACGGATTCAATTTTGTAGCAAGTAAACCTTTTGAGAACGTTGTAAACGGAATTGACGGATATGCAATGGTTACAAAAGATACTGACATAACAACTACAGAAGCTACTACTACAGAAATTACTACAGGTCCTGTAACACCGCCTGTAACCACGCTGTCGGGATCAGATACAGCAGTGACAACAAAATCAACAGATTCAACGTCTGCTGTAACATCAGTGACAACAAAGCCAACAGATTCAACATCAGATGTAACATCTGTAACAACAAAACCATCGACTTCATCGTCTTCTGTAACATCAGTGACAACAAAGTCAACGGCTCCGACATCTTCCATAACACAGGAGTCAACAAAAACAACATCAGATATAACAGTTACAACAAAAACAACATCAGGTATAACAGTTACAACAAAAACAACATCAGATACAGAGGTATCAAATACAACACCTCCAACCTCTAATACAACGGTACCATCAGATTCATCAGTATCCAATTCAACGGTGCCAACATCAGATACATCAGGATCCAATACAACAGTACCAACATCAGATACATCAGTATCCAATACAACGGTACCAACATCAGATTCATCAGTATCTAATACAACAGTACCAACATCAGATTCAGTAATTCAGACATCCAAGACAACATCAGAGTCAACAACATCATCTGTTTCAGAATCGACAGGACCTGGATCAGAGTCAACAACATCAACTGTTTCAGAATCGACAGCACCTGGATCAGAATCAACAACATCATCTGTTTCAGAATCGACAGCACCTGGATCAGAGTCTACAACATCACCTGTTTCAGAATCGACAGCACCTGGATCAGAGTCAACAACATCACCTGTTTCAGAATCGACAGCACCAGGATCAGAATCAACAACATCACCTGTTTCAGAATCTGAGACAAGCTCAACATCAGAACCACCTGTAACACAGCCTTCTGAAACGAGTCCGACTGTAACAACAGTAAGTGAAATAGAGATTCCGATAATAACAAGCGTAAGTGACTTAAAAGATGACAGAGTAGATGAAACTGATAAAATTGATGTTGATACTCCTGTAAACATCAAGTGTGATGACGCTTCAGCAGTTGAAGGAATGAAGCTCCCTGCTATACCTGTAAGGCTTAAAGACTTTAATACAGATTCATATTTCCATGAAGCAATTTTAGAATTTGTAATGGATGATTACTTCAGTATATCAGATATTGAAGTAAATTCTGCAATAAAAACAGATGCGACTATATATGAAATTATAGGAAATAAAGTTTACTTATACGGAATAAATACAAAAGACTTATCACCAGATGCAGAACTGTTCTTACTGATACTTGATGTAAAAGAAGGTACACCTGCCAAAACATATGACGTAAATATAAATGCAACAGTAAAACGTGCAGTTAATTATGTCGTTGTTGACGGAGTGACAAAAGCAGTATATAAAGAATTATCACCTGTTAATGGCGAAAGCAGTACAATAACTATAAAAGAAAAATCTATAGTAAGTAAATCAATAGTTTCAGGAAGCGTTAAAATGACAGATCCTGATACAAAGTTCTATTATTCACATTCAGATAAACAGATAGATCTTAAGGGCTTTAAAGTAACGGTTGATATTGTAACGAAGTATGATAACGGAGAGACCGTTGTAGAAAAGGACGTGGATATTACAAGCAAGGTTTCTTTAACTGACAATGCAGTTCCTTCTAAATTATACAACAGTAAATCATTTAAATATGCAATAGATGTTGCATATACAGACGCAGAAATAGCACCTGATGGAATTATTGTTGGTTCATTTAATGTATTGATAGGTCAGTTAGGTGATATTACACTTGATCATATTGTTGACGTAGTTGATTCAACTATCGTACTTAGAGAAGCGGCTAAAAACGTTATCGGTTCGTCAATATTAAATACAGTTCTTGATGAATCAAAATTGAATTTTGAAGCTGGATTAATTGAATCAGTTGGAGGAGATACATTAGTAGAGTTCATGAAATTCCTCGGAAATACATTTGCAGACGGAGAGCTTGACGTTGTAGATTCCACATTGATTCTCAGATTCTCTGCAACATTAGCAGTAGCAGATGCTAAGGGTGAGTCAGTTGACGTTGCTGCTGAATGGGGAAAATTATTATCAAAATAAAAAATAGGTTATATTTTTAATCAAAAAAGAACACTGTACTTTAAGTAATATTAAGGTGCAGTGTTCTTTTTGTTTTAGAAAATATATCATTATACTTTTTGCATAAAATAAAATATAAATTTATATCACAAATCACTAATCATCTAAATATTATATTTAAAATAATCATAAAAAAACAAATCGTTATATACGAAATCATATAAATGATAATATAATAAGTTACAAATTATATTATTTTGAACAAAGTCTTAAATAATGATGTAGTAATAATTGACGAAACGCTAAAAAGTGTGGTATTATTAATTCATATGAAAAATTTATATTTATTAGGAGGAGTATAATGGAAAGTTTTGGAAGAATAGCTTCTGCAGCTATTTCACTTATGCTGTTTGTATCCGGGCCGGTTTCTGCTTTAAACCCGGAGACACAAGTATTAAATGTAGTTAAGACTTCAGCAGAAACAATCAGCAGTACATATCGTCTTAAAATAAGCGATATTGTATTTGAATCGGGAGAAGAATTCAACAGTCTTAAAAAGGTAAGCGATTATAAGGAGGCGTATGATAACGGGGCATTATCATCAGCGCTAGCCGGAAAGTCCGAATTAAAAGTAGTTGAATTGCCTGTCAGTATTTCATCTCAGGCAGGATTTAATGAAGCATCAATGGATTTTTTGCTTGACCGGGAATTAACATTTGTAGGTTATAAAAGCAATGAAAATGGTGCTACTACGACATTGAACAATTGTTCGGTAATTTCAGACGGAACACATGTGAACATTAAAGGGAATAATAATACTTGTGTGACAGAAAACGGAACGTTGTCGACTCTTTTAGTAGCACTTCCTGATAATTATACAGCGGATAAAAGTTATGAAGTCGGTATAAATGAAGAAACAATTCAGGTTTCAGCTTCCGGAATACCTGCAGAGGAATCGGTATATAAAATAGAGTCCGGAAATATTACAGTCAGGTCTGCATATATTCTTGAAATTCAAAAAACAGTTAAGTATTTTGACAGCCTGAAAAATGCATCAGAGTACAGCAATATATATACTGACATTGACATGTCAAAAATAAAAACTGAATATGAGGAATATAAAAACAACAAAGTAATAGAGGTTCCTGTAAATATGCTTGTAAACGCAGGAATAAATACAGGTTCTATAAAGATTAAATGCGACAACGAACTTACATTTATTGGATGCAAGACGGATGAAAACGGTAAAATAATAACATTGGATACAATTCTGGAGTGTGGAGTAAACACAAAAAAGCTCCTTATAAACAATGATATGGGAACAGAGTGCACAAATACAGGAAAGCTTGCAACTCTGTTGTTTATATTGCCTGACAATGTAAAATTTGATTATAAGTACAGTATAAGCTTTAAAAAAGATGGATTTAACTTTGTTGCAAATCAGACATTAGTAAGCGGAATAGACGGATATGCAATGGTAAAATCATCAAAACCTGAAGAACCAACAACATCTGCAACAGATAATACACAGAATGATAAAAATCCTGACTATGTTCTTCAGATAGAAAAAACAATAAAAAATTACAATTCTCTTAAGAATGTCACAGAGTATGCAAACGCATATAATAATCAGCTACCAGGAAATGATATAAAACCTGAATATGAGGAATATAAAAATAACAAAGTAATAGAGGTTCCTTTAAATATGCTTTTAAATTCCGGAATAAATACAGGAACTATAAAGCTTGAGTGCGATGAAGAGCTTATATTTATAGGATGTCTTGCTGATCAAAACGGAAAAATAACAACGCTTGACACAACACTTGAATGTGGTGTAAATACAAAGAAGCTCCTTATTAATAATGATATGGGTACAATGTGTACAAAAACAGGCAGACTTGCAACCTTATTGTTTATATTACCTGAAGATGCTGAGATGAATCATGAGTACAGCATAAATTTTAAAAAAGACGGGTTTAATTTTGTTGCCGCCAAAAATAAAGTAAACGGAATAGACGGTTATGCAATGGTTACATTGTCAGACATTCCGTCAACATCTGAGCCTGAAATAACCACAGCGGAGTCTGCTGTAACAACACCGGAGCTTACAACTCAGAGCACGGTAAAAACCAGCACACAGACAGACACAGATGCTGACTTTTGTCTTGAGATAGAAAAAACAGAGAAAATCTATAATTCACTTAAAAGTGTATCACAGTATAAAAACGCATATGTAGATAGTTATATAACCGGCGGAAATATGAAGGAGCAGTATATTCCGTATCAGGACAATAAGGTAATAGAAGTTCCTTTAAATATGCTTGTAAATGCAGGAGTAAGTACAGGAATAATCAGCTTTGACTGTGATCCGGAACTTAAATTTATGGGATGCCTTACGAACCAGGATGGAGCAATAATTACAATTGATACAGCAATAACCTGCGGAATAAATGCTCAGAAGATTCTTTTTAACAGTGATCAGGGAAAAAACTGTGTAAAAACAGGAACGCTTGCAACCTTGCTGTTTATACTTCCGGAAAACATAAAAACGGGTTATAAATACAATATAAGCTTTAGTGAAAACGGCTTTGATTTTGTTGTTGAAAATAAAAAAATACAGGGTATCAATGGCTATGCAATGGTTATTGACGAAAGCAATATAACAACATCAGAAATAAAAGAGACACAAATAACAGAGGGAACACAGGAGACACAGGAGACGCAAATAACATCAGAAACAAATGCAACACAAATAACACAGGAAACGCAGATAACTTCAGAAGCACAGGCAACAACAGAAAATACAGAAGAAGGCAACAATGCAGATTTTGTTCTTGAAATAGAAAAGACAATAAAAAATTATAGTTCTCTTAAGTACGCATCACAGTACACGAACATATATAACGGAGATATATCAGAGGGAAATATAAAGACTGAATATGAGCAATATATAAATAGCAAGGTAATAGAGGTTCCTCTGAATATGCTTGTAAATTCAGGAATAAGTACAGGAATAATCAGCTTTGACTGTAATCCAGAGCTTAAATTCATGGGATGCCTTACAGGTCAGGACGGAGCTATAATTACTCTTGATACGTCAATAACCTGCGGAATAAATGCTAAGAAGATTCTTTTCAACAGCGATCAGGGAATAAACTGTGTAAAAACAGGAACACTTGCAACTTTACTTTTTATACTTCCTGAAAACGTAAAAGCGGATTATGAATACAGTATAAGCTTTAGTGAGAAGGGATTTGATTTTGTTACTGAAAACAAAAAAATACAGGGCATAAACGGCTATGCAATGGTTACCGGCGACATTAATGTAACAACATCAGAAACAAACGAAACACAGGGAACACAGAGTGAAACAACAGAGAATACTGAGGACAGCAGAAAGGCGGACTTTGTTCTCGAGATAGAAAAAACTGTAGAAGACTATGATTCTCTCAAGTGTGCATCACAGTACACAAACATATATAACGGAGAAATATCAGAGGAATATATTAAGCCTGAGTATGAGGAATATAAAAATAACAAGGTAATAGAGGTCACTGTAAATATGCTTGTAAATGCGGGAGTAAACACAGGAACTATAAAGCTTGAATTTAATGATGAGCTTATATTTATAGGATGTCTCACAGATGAAAAAGGAAAAATAATAACACTTGATACAACGCTTGAATGCGGAGTAAATACAAAGAAACTTCTTATTAATAATGAAGGAGGAACTAATTGCATAAAAACCGGAACGCTTGCAACACTACTGTTCATTCTTCCTGATAATGTAAAGATGAATTACATGTATAATATAGGCTTTAAGGAAAACGGATTTAATTTTGTAACCGAAAACAGCAAAATAAGCGGTATAAACGGATATGCAATGCTCACATCAGATAAACCTGTTACAACAGAACCGGAAACACCTGAAAATCCTGAAACAGAAACATCTGACAATGATAAAAATGCGGATTTCGTTCTTGAAATAGAAAAAACCGAGAAAAAATATAATTCACTGAAGAAGGCGTCAGAATACAGTAATTTATATAACGGAGAAATATCAGATAAATATATAAAACCAGAATACGAAGAGTATAAAAATAACAAAGTAATAGAGGTCCCTGTAAATATGCTTGTAAATGCAGGAATAAATACAGGAACAATAAAGTTTGAATTTAGTAATGAGCTTATATTTATAGGATGTCTTACAGATAAAAACGGAAAAATAGTGACACTCGACACAGCACTGGGATGTGGCGTAAATACACAGAAGCTCCTTATTAATAATTACGGAGGAGAAAAGTGTGTAAAGACGGGAACGCTTGCAGTTTTATTATTTATTTTACCTGAAGACGTAAAAATGGATTACAAATACAGTCTTAATTTTAAGGAAAACGGATTTAATTTTGTTGATGCAAATAATAAGGTAAAAGGAATAAACGGATATGCGATGGTAACAGACGGATTTGAAGAGACAGCAGTAACGTCACAGACAACTGTTGAGCCATCGACAGGCACTTCTCATACAAATATTAATTCAGACTACGTTCTTGAAATTGAGAAGACGATAAAAAATTATAATTCACTCAAAAGGGTATCAGAATACAGAAATGTATATCAAGGAGCAAATATAGAAGAAGGAAACATTAAGCTTGAGTACGAGGCATATAAAAATAACAGGGTAATAGAAGTACCTATGAATATTCTTGTAAATTCAGGTATAACAGCCGGAATAATAAGCTTTAACTGTGCACCTGAACTAATGTTCATCGGATGCCTGACAAATGAAGACGGTTCGGTTATTACTCTTGATACATCAGTAAGCTGTGGAATAAATGCTCAGAAAATTCTTTTCAACAGCGATAAGGGTGATAAATGTGTAAAAACAGGAACACTGGCAACTTTACTATTCATATTACCTGAAAATGTAGAAATGGATTATGAATATACAGTTAAATTTGAGGAAAACGGTTTTGACTTTGTTGCAGATAAAAAAACCATACTTGGAATTGACGGCTATGCAATGGTTAAATTAAATAACAATTTAAGCGACATAGCAGAAGTGACAGAAGATGTGACTGGTTCAGAGCCGGATATTACTCAGACAAGTATAAATATTGATACAGACAAAACCGGAACAGAAGCAAATACAACTACCGAAGAAACCGGAACGAATGTAAGTACCGTTACCGAAAAAACCGGAACAAAGGTAAGCACCAGCGCCGGAACGAATGTAAGTACCGGTATAAACGAAACCGGAACGAAGGTAAGCATCAGCACCGAAAAAACCGGAACGAATGTAAGTAACGTTACAGACGAAACCGGAACGAAGGTAAGCATCAGCACCGAAAAGACCGGAACGAATGTAAGTACCGGTATAAACGAAACC
>JAEWXO010000064.1 GCA_023458875.1 Bacillota bacterium
TGATGCCATAAGTGCGTTATTCATTTCCTTTCGATTCCTTTCCTTTTATTATAGCGCACTTTCTTAAAAAAATAAAGTGCACAAGTATTTTTAACTAATAACTTACACACTTTATTATACACTCTCTCATTAGAATTTATTGACTCAATCAAAGCTTTTTCGTAATGAGATATAAATACATCTCTCGGTAGTAATGGCAAATAAGCCTTTATTTGTTTTGCTCCCTGCCAGTTTAAATCCTGCAACCACTTAAACATATCATCAATCACACAACTATTTCGCGGATATCCGACACCAATAAGTATTTCTGCACACTTCTCCCAGCTTTGCTCATACCCACTTGGCTGAACAAAGCGTTTTAAATTGATTTTTTTGTTTTTCAGTATAAGCTTTATATATAAGTTTTGTAAAATCTTTGAGGAAGATGAACGCAGAAATAAATAATATAGTTTATATGTCATAATTATTAACCTACCCTAATACTTAAATTTCTTAAAATCACGCTATATGGATGTGGACTGACATCAGCCGTATCTCTTGTTGCTATTCATGCAGGCATAGTTGAAATTACAGTAGGATAAACACTTACATGATCCGGGCCGTCAATTTCTGCATGTAATGATACAGTCTCATTTATCAATCCTTTTGTTGTAAATGTAAATGGACATTCCATAGGCATTGTAAGCTGATACGACAATCCTCCTACGTCTTTTATTGGTCTCGGTGTCAAGTTTTTATATGTTCCGCTACCAAGTCGATATATAATTGTATCATTTGGTCTTTTCTTTTTAACTTTCTCTATTTCTTCGGCGGCATCCTTTTCTTTTACTCTGATTATTGTCTCAGCCGCCATATTAATTCCCGCTTGAACCCAAGTTATTGTTCCTTGAATAACCATTTCGGTCAATGCATATAAGCTTGTGATTGTTTTTTATTATTAACTCAAACTTCGCAGTTGAAAACTTCATATGCATCTTGAAAATTCAATAGATAGAGACATAAAAAAGATAGTATGTAGTCTCCAAAAATGTTATAATGATAGTACTAACAAAACATTAAAAGCATTACAAAGGAGATTACATACTATGTCTAAAATTATAACACAGAAAGCAGAAGAAAACAAGTAGATTTCAGAAAGAATTAAGAGCTTTATGAAAAGATTTGATGTTTCAGCTGCATTAAAATCATCCAATTATACCTGTAAACAGTGTACTTTTATCTTCAGAAAATGACAAGACAGTGATAAATCAGGCCATAGAATTTGACAAAAGGACCAATGCATTCAAGAGACGCAATCTATCCAGAACCAAGGCGACAGATGTCATGATTACTCTTCTTAAAGAAGCAAAATCAGCATGCATTAAGGCGAGTTATGTTCTGTTTGACAGCTGGTTTTCATCTCCGGATTCTATCTGCAAAGTCAAAGTTCTTGGTTACGATATTATAGCAATGGTAAAGAAATCATCAAAAGTATTTTATGAATACAATGGAAAAATGATGTCTGTATGCGATATTTACAAGTCTAATAAAAAGCGTCGCGGACGCTCAAGATACATCTTTCAGTAAACATCAATGTAGTGAAGGACGATAATGTTATTCCAGCTAAACTTGTTTATGTACGTAACAGGAATAAGAAAAGTGATTATCTTTGCATAGTGTCAACTGATACATCTCTGTCAGAAGAAATAATCAGAATATACGGTAAACGCTGGAGCATTGAAGTTTTCTTCAAAGTATGCAAAAGCTATCTCTGTCTTTCTAAAGAGTGCCGTTCATTATCCTATGATGCCATGACAGCTCATACAGCTGTTGTGTTTACAAGATATATGATGCTCGCTGTAAGTAAACGTGAAGCGGAAGATCCCCGTTCGATGGGCGAGCTATTTGTTTGCTGTACTGACGAGCTTGCGGATATTGATTTTGCTCAGGCATTCGCTTTACTTATGGAGCTATTTGTAAGTACTGCCAAAGAAGTTTTAACAATTTCTAAACAGAAGATATCTGATTTTGTTGATAAGTTCTTCGAATCTATTCCTGATGTTTTAAAAATCAAGTTGAAGACGGCCTGATTTACTGTTTATCGTTACTTTATACGGTTTAAACTATTGAATTTTCAAGATGCACAGTTAATTTTGATGTGAGAAGTTTGAGTATATTATATATTGTGTTTGCTAAAAAAGATGACGTGCATTAAAAAAATATATTTCAAAATACATCATATAAAACCGCTTCCTGATATTTCTCAAGATCTTCACCTAACCACAAGCAACTATCATCTGTTACCGTGTGAAATCTATAAATCCATTCATTGTTGTTGTTTTGTGATAATATCGCGCAGAATTTGATATTATATTTGATTTTTAGCTGCATATTATATTCTTTAAAAAACTGTAGTGCAACAGAAGATGAAACAGATGGGATATTAAGTTCATAATTAATAATTGTTTCATTCAAACTGGCTTCTGCACCAGTTTTATCTCCAAATATCCTGTTAACTATATTTTGATTTTTTAAATTAATAGTGAATTTATTGGCAATCAGATAACCATTATAATATTTTATACGCTTAACGAGTTTTTTTACAATTTTAATGATTTTCAAACTAACTTCACTTTCAATGATTGTTTTATTATCGTCACATAATTCCTGTGACATTAATGAATTCATTTTTATCATCAATTGTCTCCTAACAATATTTTCAAAGCTTGTTTTAATCCTCTGTTAAACTTAGGGTCATTCATTAGCTTTTTCATTGCTTTTTTTGATAATCCTATAAAGGTATTTTCATCAAAATCGTAATAATACTTTTCATTGTTCTTATCATGATAATGTATATTACCATCTCTTCTCGGTGGATTTTCAACGTCAATACGTTCTGTCTTTCCATTTTGCCAAGTAGTTTCACTTGAAGTGTTTGTGCCATTATCTCCAATGTAATTATGCACCAGTACCGCTTCATCGCCGACAAAGAACGTATTATAATCCTCAACTTCAAGATTATAAACCCTGATAGGCTTTTCAAGCCTTTCAAGCTCTGCACCTGTTACTACTGCCGTCGACCCGTCAATGAGGAACACTTCGTCTCCTTCATTAATATCTCCTGCAGCTACCCAGCCTCTGCCGGTTACATAGAACGGATGATTTGTTGTTGTGTCAATATCACCGACTGTTGTATGAAGGTGAAGTATCTCTGTCTGGTCGTGAACATAAACAGTCAGAACTTCCTTAAGCTCAGTCTTACCTGTATGGATGTCATATGCCCATATCTTATCTCCGACTTTTATCTCGTCGATTCGGATCTGTCCGTTTTCAGCTGCTACAAGTGTTTCTCCGGTAAAGCACGTCTGATGTACAGACATTATCTGAATCAGCAGCTGAATAGTACCCGTAATTGCAAGATCTATATTTCCCTCTTTAATGTTGGTTATAATGCTCTCAAACTGCCCGGCAGCACCAAACGCCATGAATATTTTACTGAGGATAGGTCCGATTCGCTTAATCTGGCACATGCGGTTAATTAATACACCTGTTACTATTCCTCGCGCCGCTGCTTCAAGTATATCCCATCCGCTTTTGTTTGGATCTGATATTGCCATTAGTATTTCACGGCCTATGTCGTATATAGTGCACAGAGTATCTATGACATTAAGAGCACCCTTGATTTTCTGATAAATCATTACATAATTGGCGTATGCCTGACTATCAAGGATGTCATTTATTGCTGAGGATACTGATATTTCTGCAAGTGAGAAATATCCGCTCGGGTCAACATTCATTACCGGGTTTGCATTTGCGTAAAGATATTTATGAAGTGAAACCGGATCAAATATGCTTCCCTGGTATGTATCCATCGATATAAATGTACCTGTTGACGGATCCATGTATCTTGCTCTGAGGTAGTAAAGTCCTGTTGCGTTGTCAAACTGTTCTCCGCAGTAAAGGTAGCTGTTTTCTGTTTCACCTTCAGATGAAATCATGTTGCCCCATGCATCGTATACATAACTGTCAGTTATATTACCCTCTGAATCTGTAAGATGTCTTACTGATCCGTAACCGTCTGTTAAGTAGTATGAAACAGCACCGTCGCGTTGCTGACTGATAAGTTCCATTCCTCTTGTGTACCAGCACTTTAAGTTTCCGTCAGAACCGATTTCTGCGAGTACCTGTGTGAGACTGCTGTTTATGTCATTCAAATAGGTTATTTTTTCTGCTTCGGTTATCTTTTATGTTCTGTTTCCGGCATTTCCAGAACCATACTTATACTATTTAGACTCTAAAAAACTTTACTTATTATGAAGCTTATTATGGCAAAGAAAATAGAATTTACAGAAGAATAAAATTTGTATTCAAAAGATATTAAATCAAGTATTTTAGAATATTAGTAGTATTATATAATTCCATACAATTACTGTTTTTGTCAACTGATTTTTTTCCTATCAATAGATTATATTTGCATAAACAAAGACTTTCTCAGAAAAATCTGCATTCACTTTTCAGCGAATGCAGATTTTTATTAAACATTTTTTTTAATGAAATAAATGCTTTATCTGTTATTCAGCATCAAATAATTTTTTATATGTTCTCCTAATTCTTCATTCATACAAACCACATTCTCAATTTCTTCTATTGTGTATCCTAACGAGAACATACGATAAGCTATCTATCCTTTTTGAATTTCCGTGCAGGAATTATTTCAATGCAAGAAACACTCCAGGCACTCTAGTCTTCACTTGCAGTATATTTATGGAAATTCACCTGGTTACTTGCATTGTATTTTTTTTAATAAACTATGCTTTCTAAAAATATAAAAAATAAATGTTGATTGTGAATAAAGTATAATCAAATTAAATAATGCCATAATATCCGGTCTTCACTGTTTCTTATGATCTGCCATATACAAATCATAAGCCTCATCTATTTTTTTCTTACAAATCGAATTCCATTTTGTAATATTATTGCATCGTTCATCATCTGTTGTTTCCATATCTCCACCAAATCCAATAAAGTGCATTGCAACTCCGTTTTTATCCACTAATGCAATTTCATTTGGTGCCTCTGTATATGATAAAAATTTGCAATGTGTACTAAAGCATTCAATACTAATGTGTTCATTGTGCAATTTACATTTTTTCAATTCATTCACAGTACAATATGCTTCTAATAATATGTGATTATAAAACATCTGCTATCTTCTCCTAATACTTATGGTCTGTAATAAACTCAATTATTTTAACTCCAACAATTTTTCCGTATTTCATAATTGGTTCATATACTATACGTCCTGTTCCTCTGCCTGGACCTGTTCCTGGAATATCAAGTGCTCTTTGTCCTGCTCTACCGTTCTTTAGAGCGTGATCGTTGTGATTTGACTTGTTCTTATCAAGAAAATCTCGTATAACTTTTAATATTTTATCACGCCAGTCAGGTGGTAGTTTTTTATTAAACTGTTTTCTTGCATTATCAGACCATTTTACAGTATCTGTATCAGGCGGAGCCTGATTTGCATAAAAAATATTATCCCCGATCACTTCTTCATTAACAAAATCACGTATATTATTTGAAGTAATATTCTCAAAAGACGATTCACTTTCTATCCAATAAATTAGATTATTAATTCTAAGTGTATCAATTTGAGTTATTGCAGAAACTAACAACACGGTTGCAATAATATTATATCCTATCTTTATTACCATGGCATCATAAGCGCGTTGCTCAGCATCGATAATACTGCTAACGGCTAGTCCAGCAGCCATAGCAAAATATCCACTCGGGTCAACATTCATTACCGGGTTTGCATTTGCGTAAAGATATTTATGAAGTGAAACCGGATCAAATATGCTTCCCTGGTATGTATCCATCGATACAAATGTACCTGTTGACGGATCCATATATCTTGCTCTGAGGTAGTAAAGTCCTGTTGCGTTGTCAAACTGTTCTCCGCAGTAAAGGTAACTGTTTTCTGTTTTACCTTCAGATGAAATCATGTTGCCCCATGCGTCGTAAACATAGCTGTCAGTTATATTGCCTTCTGAATCCGTAAGATATCTTACTGATCCGTGGCCGTCCGTTAAGTAGTATGAAACTACACCGTTGCGTTCCTGACTGATAAGTTCCGTTCCTCTTGTGTACCAGCACTTTAAGTTTCCGTCAGAACCGATTTCCGCGAGTACCTGTGTGAGACTTCCGTTGACATCATTGAGATAAGTGATCGTTTCTGCTTCTGTTATCTTTGATGTTCTGTTTCCGGCATGATCATATGTGTACTCTTCAACTGAAACATTATTTCCTTCCTGCACTGTCGCACGAATCATTCTGTTTTCAGCATTGTAAGTAAATGATGAAACCTTTTCGCCTTCAGTTTTTACAATAAGATTTCCTGATGCATCGTATTCATATGAAATATCATTTTCAGAGATAAGCTGATTCAGTTTATTGTATTTATACTCTGTTATGTTTCCGTTTTCTGTTTTTACAGTTCGGTTGCTTACCTTGTCATATTCATAGCCATACTCTGTGACATTTCCTTCGCTGTCTGTTATTTTTTCGCCAGTCAGTCTGTAAAGTGAGTCATAAGTGTACTCTACCGTACGGTCAAGCTCTTCTGCTCTGATTCTTTCGCCGGCTTTTCCGAGACTGTACTTATATGATGCCACACAAATGCCGTTTTTGTCAACTGCTTTTTCTTCTGTCAGGCGGTTTAATTCATCATAACTGTATGTAACTGTTATTCCGTTTGCATACTTAACCTCAGATCTGTTACCGTTTGCGTCATAGCTGTATATTGTTGCATATCCGTTTTTGTCAACTACCTTTACAGGTCTGTTCAGCTCATCATAGGAATATGTGTCTGTACCATAAGGTGTTTGAACTGATGTCAGTCTGTAATATTGATCATATCCATATTGTACATATTTTCCATCAGGGTATACAACCTTTGTGAGTCCGTCTGAATCGTTATAGAAATATGACGTTGTACCTCTGTTGTCTCTTACTGATGAAAGCTTACCGTCAGAAGTATATGAATAGGAGTATGTCTGGTCTGCAGTTGTTTTGCTGACCATTCTGTCGTTTGCATCATAAGTGTATTTTGTTGTTTTTTCGCCGAAGTCTGATGAAGAAAGTACATTTCCGCTTATATCATAAGTTATATAAGCAGATACTCCTGCTGCATTTGTAGTCTTGACAACTCTTCCTGCATCATCATAAACATAAGTTGTTTTTCTTCCTTCTGCGTCAGTTACGGATACAAGATTTCCGACTTCATCATAGGAATATCCTGTTTCGTTTCCAAGTGCATCAGTAACAGCTGTAAGTCTGTCTGCACCGTCATAGCTGTATGATGTAACGTTTCCGTTCTGGTCTGTCTGTGATGTCATTCTTCCTCTTGCATCAAATGCTGCTGAAGAAGAAGTCCCGTCCTGATAAACAACACCTGTTCTGTTTCCATTATCATCATAATTATATCTGATTACATTTCCCTTTGCATCAGTCATTGACGCGAGCTGTGCATGAGAATCGTAAGTAAATGAAACTCTGTTTCCAAGTGCATCTGTAATTGCAGTATTCTTTCCTGTCTTGTCATATTCATACTTTGTAACTGCTCCGTTCACATCAGTCTTTGATATGAGGTTGTAGTTTACATCGTATGAATAATTTTCAGTTAATCCGTTGAAATATTTCTTTTCAATAAGATTTCCGACCTTGTCATAGGTCATTGATACTGTTCTTCCGAGTCGGTCAGTTGCTGTTAGATTATTTCCTTCAGCATCATAAGTAAATGATTCTGATGTTCCGTCTGAATATTTTATCTTTGTTACATTTGCGAAATTATCATAATCATAGACAGTCTGTCTTCCCTTTTCATCTGTTTCACGAATAACCTTTCCGATAGAGTTGTATTCCTTTGAAACTATATTTCCGTTGCTGTCTACAACCTTTACTGCATTTCCGGCATCATCGTAAGTATAGTTTTCAGTATAGACTTTTTCCTCTCCTTCAGATGTATAGGTAATCTTTTTAGAGATACAGTTGTCTGATGAATCATAAGTAAACTCTGAAACAGTACCTGCTCCGTTTGTTGCAGATATTACATTTCCTCTGCTGTCATAGGTCATATTCATGAATGTACCTATATCATCAGTTACTGACTTAAGTCTTCCTTTAGTATCATAATTATAATTTGTTACATTGCCAAGAGCATCTGTAGTTTCTGATGTAAGACCCATTTCATTGTAACTGATTCTGAGTATGTCTGTTCCCATAGCGTTTACGGAAGTAATCATACCCTTGCTGTCATAACCGTTAGTTACTGTATTTCCTTCAGCGTCTGTCATTTTGAGAATAAGTCCGCTGTTGTCATAAGTGTATTCTTTCACGTTTCCGGCTGCATCTATCTGTTTAGTCTTGTTTCCGCGGCTGTCATACTCATATTTTACAGTATTACCGTTAGCGTCTGTCTGTGAAGTAACGTTTCCGTTTTCATCATAATTATAAACAGTGTTGTTACCGTTTCTGTCTGTAATTACTTCCTGTCGTCCTTCTATGTCGTGCGCATAAGTCATTTCATTTCCGGCTGAGTCAACAGTTTTTACAAGTCTTCCGTTTTCATCGTATTCATTTCTTGAAACAAGAATTCCCCTTGGATCATAAGTCTCTGTAATATAGTGGTCTTTGTATACAAATTTTGTTGCATTGCCTGCTTCATCAGTTACGCATACAAGATCTCCGTATATATCATACTCATAAGTAATCTTTTTGCCGTTATATCCTGTGATTTCAGTGATACGTCCCTCAGCATCATAAGTAAACAGTACTGATTTGTCACCTGAACACTTTATACCGTCTTTTTCAAACTTTACAACTTCTCCGTTTGATGCTGTAATCTGAAGAAGTCCTGCGTTTATATCTATAAGATATTTTGTTCCGTCACTTCTTGTATAAACAAACATCTGTGGTTCATACAGTTCAATATCGTCTGTGTAAAGTGTATCTGTAAGGAATATCAGATTTGATGAAGATATATTGCATGCTTCAAGCTTTGATTTTGAACCGTTAAGTGCTTTGTATTCAACGTTGACATCATACGTGACAGGAATAAATACTGATTTCTGAGGAGAAACAGTCATAGCGAATTCATCTCTGATGCCGTTACCAAGATCAACACTGATTCTGTGTGATTTTGCTTCCTTAATCTCATAAGTTGTTATAAACATACTTGAAGATATTTCCTGTTTCCAGTTCTTTGCAGGATTAGTGCTCATACTGATTGAAGCACTGGCTGTTGTCATATCCCATCCGTATCCGAAGCATCCCTTCTGATTTCTTGTACGGCTGTCATAAGTTCTGACAACACTTACAGGAACGCCGTTTACATCAAAGTTCAGATCATTGAAGCTTAATGTGAAATTACCGATTTTAAGATTACCGCTTAAGTTTACCGTAATCATATCCTGTGCAGTATATTTATCACCGTAAGCTGTAAATCTGATATCATAATAGCCATTAGTAAGAAGTGTAGTATCAAGTATACCTGAAACCTCGGACTTCTTTACAGAACTGTCTGATGCAAATATAACAAAACTGTTTTTACCTGCAGGTGAATACTCAAACTTGTATCTGTTAAAGAATTCAGGAGACATTTCTGCTTTGAATTCTGTAGCATCCTTAAGTTCAGCCATTTCTTCAGGTGTTGTAATGATGCACATAAATGCTTCTGCAGGAGCTGTCTGTTTGTGTCTGACTTCAGCTGTTACATTCTGCTTTGCTGATGCTTTATCATTTCCGGCAGCCAGAGTAACGATATATTTTCCTTCGTCAAACATGGATGAATCAACAGATACTGAAATACTGTCATCGTTTCCTACAGTGCCTGTTTTAATTACTTTCTGTTCTCCGTTTTTTTCTGCACTGCTTATGCTGAGCTCATATTTTGCATTTCTGAGTAACGGATCTGTTTTTGCTTCAATTCTGAGAACTTCGTCGGATTTTACAGTATTCTGAGGCTTATTGAATATTATCAGACTGTCAGTATCCGGATTCTGCTCAGGATCAGACGGAACAGTATTAGAAACAATATATGTTGCATTTGCATATGTTGTATTTCCGCCGTTATCGGTAACTGTAAGTCTTACTTCATAAGTACCATCCTCAATAATGAAAGTATCCCATACACCAAGCACGGAACCTCTTATCTCCTCAAGTGATGATACAAGCGGTATATAGTTCTGTGTTCCGGATTTTCTGTATTCAAGAACATACCTTCTCATTGCTGTTTCATCAAAAGCTGAGCCTACAACTGAAACCTTTCCGGAAACCTTCTGATTATTTTCCGGAGCAGTTATTTCGGCAGTCGGTGCTGTATGGTCAGAATTATCCTCAAATATTATTTCAATACTCTTTTCGCTTCTGCCGCCAAGTGCGTCAACCGTCTGCACCTTTAATACAACAATTCCAGGCTTGCTCTCAGTAAATCTGATTTTTACCGGACCATCTGCAACAAGATCGTCATTCTTGAACACCTTGACTTCAACAAGACCGTCCTTGTCCTCTGCTGTTATATCAACATTTACAATCTCGCCGATTTCAGCTTTCTGAGCTGATGTATTAATCCTGATCTCAGCAGGAGTATCTGTTTTCTCCGGAACTTCAGGTTCTTTTCCCGGTTCCGTAATATTTTCATCAGAAGAATCCAATACTTCATTTTTTTCTATTTTAAGTTCAATTCTGCAGTATGCTTTGTTTTTTGCCTTATCAGAAGCTTCAATCATGATTGTGTAGTCGCCGTCACCGTCATGCTTAAATGAAACAATCTCTGAATCATTCACTTCGCTTCCTGAGCTGTAAATATCAGTAAACTCTTCGGATCCGTTCATTGCATAGCTTACTTTATAGCTGTCAAATGCAGTATCGTCCTTAACTGTACCGTTAATTTTAATAGTATCACCAGTTACTGTAATGTCCTTCTCAGTATCAATTATGATATCCGGAGCTTTAAGATCACGTCTGTCAGTAACTGTTACAGTCTGGACAACTGAACCAGGATTGTTGTAAACGTCTGCACATTCGGCCTTTATTACAATATCGCCTTCAGTGTCACAATTATAAACAAAGCTTCCCTGATATCTGGATATGAGTTTGTCGTTTATATACATTCTAATCCATGCAATACCAGTGTTATCTTCAGCTGAAACTGACACAATTATTTCATCACCGACTCCAGGCGCTGAATCAGATGCAGTTACCTTGATGACTGGCGGTTCTTCATCAGTATATGTTTCGGTTTCTTCAGTCTTCTGCGCAGAAATCATTTCAATACAAGGAACACTCCACGCGCCCTGTTCGTCACAAACTGTATATTTCTGGAGATATAGCTGATTAGCCTCAATGAGTTTCGGTACTGTTCCTTCTGTCCAGTCCGAATCATCTATACATTTCCATTCAAACTTTTCTTCAGCTATACCTTTGTTGTTTTTGCTGAGTGCATCAGCATCAGAAGCACTGAATTTAAGCTCACATACAAACTTATCCGGTACTGATGATACAGAAATTTCTGAGCTTATCTGCGCAGTCGGTCTGCTGTGAACGTAAAGTCCGTCTGTCCACTGAACCTTTTCCGACCACTTCTTATACGAATCAAGGGCAGCATTGCTGTTTGTAGGGTCATCAAGGAATCTTGACCAGATCCTGTAAAGGCCTGTATTTTCAAATACAGAAGGAGTCTCGTTTACCGTATATCTGCCGCTTGTACCCTTGCTGTTCTCATATACAGAAGCATCGAGCTCATATTCCCATTCTTCCTGACCTACCGGGTCATTTTCCTTATCAACAAAGCTGTTACTGTACTCTACTTCATCAGATGTTGTTATCATATCATCTATTTCATAATCAATACCTGACAGTGAGTTAAGTATATAATTCTTAATAATATCCTTGTTCTTCAGAACATCATACCAGTCAGAATATATACCGTCTGCTGATTTCAGGAGCATATCATACTGTTCCTTTGAAGCTACTGTTCCAAGTCCGATAAACTTTGTATCGTTTTCGATAAGTGACTTTACAGCTGAACCAACATACTGATTGTCATTGAGATCAAAAATTCTGTTCTTGCTGAGATTTATTACAAAATGCTCTGCAGAATCTCTCCAGTCATTGTTATTCAGAACTTCACTGAGCTCACTTCCGTTTACAGTCGACATTCTGATATTGCTGAATGTAAAATATGACTGCTGACTGCATGAGTGTGAGCCGTGACAGATAATAGGTCCGAATCCTGTTCCGCTTTCACCTTTTGTCTCAGGAAGCAGGTAATTATCGACCAGAACATTGTCATTAATATATACTGACAGAATACTGTCATTTGCAATAATCTTTACGTTATAATCATCGTATACGTTCTTAACAGGATAAACCGCTATTCGCTTGCCGGCTGAATATACAGATCCCCAACCGCCGTTTCTGAATTGCTCAACATCCATGTTGTCAAACTGAACAAGATTAAATCCATTTGCTGAAAGAATAATTGCAAAACCTGTCATCAGACTTGTTATTACAGGCTTAGCTGACGGATCTTCAGACTGCTGAATGTTCTCTCGTATAGCGGTATTGAAGAGAAATCCGCCGCCCTCCATACTGTGCCAGTCAGTTTTGTCTCTGACCATATCAAATGAAAGTATTCTTTTTGCCTTTATACCGTCGTCAACAAACAGCCAGTCACGAAGAGGTGCAACGCTGTATCCGACCATTTTAATTGAATCATTTTCATAAAGTATATGCTTTGGCAAAGTAGGAAGATATCTGTCAGAATAATTTTCATGATCATACTCTGTCCACGCAAACTTGTCCTTTGCTGTAAGAGTAGATGTCGATACTGTCCTGAGATTGACTGAATAACCTTTTGACTCAAGATCGGTTTTTACTTCGTTAATATTTTTATTGAGAGTATTGATATCTTCAATCTCAGCATTACCGACAGTAACGACTATATCAACATTTTTGGCTTTTTCTATACCTGAATATGAGTCAGGTGCCTCGTTTGTCACCTCTACTGAAGCTGAAATCCCTTCATTTACTGATGTATCGGAAACAAGGTAAGCATCTTCAGAAAGAAGTGACGGAATGGTGTCCTCAAAATATTCGGCAACAGTAAGCTTAAATTTATATTTTCCTACAGAACCGGCAGTATAGGTTACTTTCTTTTCGTTTCCGGCTTTGAAAATTACTTCATTTTCATCTGAAAAATCTCCGTCGTTATTACTGTCGAAAAGTACGGACCATACACGGCTTCCGATATTGTCTCCGTCAGGAGAATATGATGTGTCCTCGAGTACAATATCTGCTTTTCCGTCTTCATTTCTTCCGACAGAATCGTATTCATTCCAGAAACCGGCTACCGGAGCTATATCTTCAGTAACATTGATTGCTTCAAAGTACTTTACATTTTTTCCATCCTTGTCTTTTCCCGACAGGCATATATGGTATATACCAGGCTCTGTAATAATAAGATTTTTCTTTGTCTGTGACGAGCCTGCTTCATCAATTTTTATGCTGTCTGATGAAGCCGGAGAATCGGCATAAAAATCCCAATTGAGCGAATCGATATCTATGTCTTTAAGACCAAAGCTTTCTGAAATGTCAAGAGTGATTTTTCTGTTCTGCCTGTATGTGCCCTCAAAACCGGCAAATACAATTTCAGGACCGAAGGTAATAAGTGATGAATCCATATCTGATATACGGTTCATTTTTAAATCTGTGCCGTTTAGCTCAATATTCTTTGCAATTACAGCGCCGTTTATGGTAAGGTTCTTTGCATTTATTTCAACAGTTCCTTCCGGAGCATAAATAATACCGTTGATTGTAAGATTTGTACCCTGAACTGTGATATTTCCGTCTGATGAATACAGGAAAATTTCACTGTCATCACTGTTTTTTACAGCATCATACTGAATATCACCGTCGGCTCTGATATACCCCTTTCCGCTGAATGATGTTCTGTCAATCCACAGACCGCCCATTGCATGAACAGAATTATCAAGACTGTACTCAGAAGTATTTATCACTGATTTTTTACCGG
The DNA here is from genome assembly GCA_023458875.1 of Bacillota bacterium. Taxonomy (GTDB): domain Bacteria; phylum Bacillota; class Clostridia; order Oscillospirales; family Ruminococcaceae; genus HUN007. The sequence continues at coordinate 14,072 of JAEWXO010000064.1, forward strand.
TATATACCTTTTTGTAATTAACAGCATTTTCAAGCTGTTTTCTGTAATCCGGCATAACTGTGCGCATATCTGATTTTTCCAGAGCCTGCACACTTCCGGATATTTTATCAGAATTTAGCGTGTCATTTACATAACAGGTGCCGTTTCCGAGATATTTAAACTCATTTCCTGAAAATACATTGCCGTTTATTGAAGCACTGTTCATATTCAGCACAATATTGTTTTCTGAATATATTGTATAATCGGTATTAAGTGACAGTGCAAAAACGCTTTCAGGAAATGCCGAAACGCCGATCTGGACTGTCATAGAAAGAGAGAGCGCAAGAGCGAGGGCTTTTTTTAATATTTTTTTATGCTTCATTTCTGCTCTCCTTTCTTCTGATTACCAGATATCCTGCTGCAGAAGCTACAGCTGCTCCCAGAAGAGCAATACTTCTTAACGGGAATGTATCAGAGGTTTCAGGTGCTTTTGAAATCCTGGCTGTATTGTCACTGCCAGTACTCACGTCATTTCTGATACCATAGTATGTAACAAATTCTTTGCCGCTGACAGAAGTAACCGGTTCCCACTTAACAGCAACAGCCGTATCTGAAACAGGTGATTCTATATCCGGACTGTAATTCCACACTGCATCATAAAGCTTGCTCCAGTCAGCAAAAGTTACGCTGTCAGGTGTCTGACTGTCGCTTGTTATCTTTCCGTATGCTGCAACTTTACTGTTGCTTCTCATCTGAACCTTCCAGTTTTCAGGAATATCCTGAACGAAAACCGCTTCATTCCTTACTTCTGTATTTTTTACCGATACTGCTGCTGAATCATCATCTGACAGCATCGGGTCAATAAGAATTCTGACACCTATTCTGTCATTCTGTCCGGCTTCAAGTATCTTATATGATATTTTCAGCATATCTTCATAGCCAGGTGTGTAAACTTCAGCGAATGAAAGCTTCTGTTCGACTGTAACATCACCGAACTTCTGAACCGACGTGTGAGATCTGCTTTCTGTGTCAAACTTTGGTCCAGCTGCATCTTCACCGCGACCGTAAATATAATCCGTACCGTTTATATTCAGTGTAGTGTACCCGGAGTAAAAGTTTCTGTATGTAATGTTTTTTTGATCGTCATCGTCGTTATTTGTTTTTCCGCCTGTAGTACTGAGACGGTATCTGAGATATTCACCCTGACTTTTATCCTGTTCCACGCTTAAGCGTATAAAAGAGTTTTCCATCGAAATATCACTGAGATACGCTGTCCGGTCAGCTGCAAAGCATATCAGACCGGCCGAGAGCAGACAGGCCGAACAGCCAGCCAGTGCTGTCCTGATGCTTCTTTTTACTTTCATGTTACGCCTTCTTTCTTTATAAAATATGATAATCTTTCCCTATATATCATTAATTATATCATAATTTTTATACGCGATATATGCGCATTGTATCTAAAATATTTAAAAATAGGATGAATTTTGTGTGTATATAGCGTAAAACGAGCATTAAAATCCAGATTTTATATTTTAAAAAAATTATACCATTTATAACTATATTATCATTACGTATTAATGTCAGAAAACATATATAAAAATAATGCGTATATATATGTGAATCAGTAAAGTTACCGGATATTACTGATTACTGACTGTCTCATGATAACAGGAGCACCCCATTGTCAAAATCCACTTATTGATGTATAATAAACTTATGAATGCTGTAAAAAAATCACACGATATCCCAGAAAGGACAGGTTAAAATGAAACGACTTGTTATAGGAATACTTGCCCATGTTGACTCCGGTAAAACAACACTTTCTGAAGGCTTGCTGTTCTGCAGCGGAGAAATAAGAAAACCCGGAAGAGTAGACCATAAGGATGCTTTTCTTGATACACATTCCCTTGAACGCGAAAGGGGAATAACCATCTTTTCAAAGCAGGCAGTTATACATTCCGAAAACACTGAAATTACTATTCTTGACACTCCGGGGCATATTGATTTTTCAGCAGAAATGGAACGTACTCTCAGTGTACTTGATTATGCCATTCTTGTAATAAGCGGATCTGACGGAATACAGACACATACAAGAACATTATGGCAGCTGCTTTCACATTATAAAATACCTGTTTTCATATTTGTAAATAAAATGGATATTCAGGGTGCTGACCAAAATATTATTTTAAATGAGCTCAGACAGAAGCTTAGTGACAGCTGCTGTGACTTTTCAAAAAACAAAAATGAAGATTTCTATGAGGAAATATCTCTTTGTGACGAAAAGCTCATGCATGAATTCCTTGAAAACAATAAAATTAATGATAGTTCACTTATCAGTTGCATTTCCGAAAGAAAAATAATCCCTTGCTTTTTTGGCTCAGCACTTAAGCTTAAGGGTGTAGATGAATTTTTTAACGATCTAAAAAAATATACGCTGGCTCCTCCTGATAAAAAAAGCTTTTCAGCAAAAATATTTAAAATATCAGAGGACGCACAGGGAAACCGTCTTACTCATATGAAAATAACAGGCGGAAGTCTTAAAGTGAAAACAATGCTTTCCCACGGTGATAACCAGAATGAGAAGATAAACCATATACGTATATACTCGGGCTCAAAATTTCAGTCGGTTGATGAAGCATTTCAGGGTATGGTATGTGCTGTAACAGGCCTTAATGAGACATACGCAGGAGAGGGAATAGGTGATGAGCCTGATG